>JAGAFH010000034.1 GCA_017612755.1 Clostridiales bacterium | reverse complement strand
TTTTCTGCAGGTGATTTTCTGTTAAATTTTCTTTCCATGAGATCTCCCAAGGTTATAAAGGGGATAGATCTCGATATTAATAAAAAAGGGATCATCATATCATCCTGCTTTTGTTTTATCCTGAACATCCCATATATCATTATCTTTTACCCGGGTACCTGTAACTGGGATACCATAAATCAGCTTACGGACTTCTTTACCGGGAAAGACCCCATGTCCTACAGCTGGATCCCGGGACAGGAGACCGTATCCTGTTTTCTTAATGACCACCATCCTGTCTTTGATACACTTATCTATTCTGCATTTATCGGTATAGGAAAGTCTATAGGGAATATAAACACGGGAATGTTTCTTTTTACTGTTATCCAGGTGGCTTTGATGTCCCTGTGCCTCGGGATAATGGTGTGTTATCTGTCCAGGCTTGATGTTCCTGTCCTTTACAGGCAGCTGGCTCTTTTATTTGTTTCCCTGATGCCCTGTCTTTGCGTCTTTAATATCACCATGATAAAAGATACTACCTATTCTCTTATATTTATCCTTTATCTGATGGTCTATATCGATATCGTAAGAAGGGGAGCAGACAGGAAGATCCTGATACTTTTTACGGTCTTATGCCTTCTTTTATGCCTTACAAAGAAGACGGGAGTTTACCTTGTTGTCCTTTCAGGCCTTCCTCTCCTGCTTTCTTCTTCGCTGAAAGGGAAGAGACTTAATATGCTGATCCCGGTTTTACTCCCCGCTGTCACCATGTTTATCCTTCTGCCGAAGATAGTTTTTCCTCTTGCGGATATATATCCCGGAGGCAAACAGGAGATGATGTCTACATTCATCCAGCAGACCGCCAGGGTAGTGGTGGATCACGGGGATGAGCTGTCTTCTGAAGAAAAAGATATCATCGATAAGATCGTTGAGTATGACTTGATATCCGAAAACTACAATATAAGTTCATCGGATAATGTTAAGAATACTTACAGATTTGGAGCTACAGGGGAGGAGAGATCTGATTTTATGAAGCTTTGGGCCTCTTTGGCGATCCGCTATCCGGGATCTTGCATAAAGGCCACTTTAGGCACCTGTGCCGGGTTCTTTTCTCCTGTTTCTACTATTCAGATATATACCGGGATACCCTCCCAGGACTGGGTGGAGGTCACAAATCCTGAGGGCCTTTCGGATATTAGACTTGGGTTTAAGGAACTTTATAATAAGATCTGCGGTCTGAAATACCCTGTTCCTTTCCTGACAGTCATATATTCCTGGTGGATCCCTGTTCTTACGTTCCTTTTCGTTCTTGAAAGGAAGTCTTACAGGCACATTCTCTGTCTGGTACCTGTTTTCGTATCGATCCTTGTGCTCTGCGCTTCTCCTTATAACGGAGCCAGATATGCCCTGAGCCTTATCTATACGGCTCCTTTGATACCCGGGATAGTGTTTTCTGAAGAAATGTACATAAAGCAGGGCAGGAAAGACTGATTATTTTGTCTTAAATATAAATGAAATGAAACTGATGTTATGTTAAAATCCGAAGTAGCTGATCATTAAGGGGTTTATATGGATATTTTTAACGTAATCTCGCTTCTGGGCGGTCTTGCCATGTTCCTTTACGGAATGAGGCTTATGGGTGATTCCCTTAAAGAGAACTCCTCAAGTACTTTTAAGACCGTAATGGAGAAAGTTACGAACAACCCCTTCAAAGCTTTTATATTAGGACTTCTGATCACATGTCTTATCCAGTCCTCCACAGCGACCATCGTTATCACATCAGGTCTCGTTGCCGCAGGCATCCTGACCCTCCGGCAGTCCCTGGGCATCATCGTTGGAGCTAACGTCGGTACTACCGTTACAGGTCAGATCATAAGGCTCCTTGATCTTGATACCAGTTCCGCAGCCACATCCTGGCTCCGGTTCTTCCAGCCTTCCACACTGGCTCCCATAACGCTTATTCTTGGCATTATACTTATAATGTCTGCCAAGAAGAACAGTACAAAATCCGCGGGTAATATCGCCATAGGATTCGGAGTCCTTTTCTCCGGTCTTCTTAATATGACTGCTGCAGTCAATACCCTTAAAGAATCGGGAATAGTGGAGAATATCTTCTCCAGCCTGGGAGATAATCCTTTCATGGGATATCTGGCCGGTGCCGGTATCTCCTTCGTGCTCCAGAGTTCCTCTGCCGCCGTAGGTATCCTTCAGGCTTTCTCTTCCTCAGGACTTCTTACTTTCAAGGCTATTTATCCCATTATCGTAGGTATCTATCTCGGTGACTGCGTAACTACGGCCATCGTCTGTTCCATCGGTGCCAAGGCTGATGCCAGAAGGGTAGGTATGTTCAATATCCTCTTTAATATCGGTAAGACCGTTCTTGTTCTTGTGGCAGTTACCTTGATCCATAAGATGGGACTTATCGATGGTCTTTGGGACTCTATCGTCAATTCCAGTGTCATTGCCAATACCAACTCAGTATTTAACCTTACATGCGCCATTATCCTTCTGCCTTTTGTAGGACTCCTCGAAAAGCTCAGCTGCGTCATAATAAAGGATGATGCCCAGAAGAAGGAAAAGTATCAGGAAATACTGGACGGACTTACTCCCGCGTTCTTCAGTACCCCTGCCATCGCCCTTAAGAGCTGCTATAACGTGCTCCTGGCCATGCTTCAGTCTGCCGAGACTAATATAGACAAGTCATTTGCGCTGCTGCGTAATTTTAATGCGGATACTTACGAGGAGATCAATCTCGAAGAAAATGAGATCGACATGATGACTGACCGCCTCAGCAGATATATGGTCGAACTTCTTCCTCATCTTCAGAGTGAGGACCATGTCCAGATATTAAACCAGTATTATAAGGTGGTGGCTGAGTTTGAAAGGCTTGGGGACCACGCTGTAAACATTGCCGATCTGGCTGAAGGAATGAGTAAGAGTTCTACTTATTTCTCCCATGCGGCAAACCGGGAGATCATCGTCCTTTATAATCTGGTCAATAACATCATCGATCATGCTGAATCTGCTTTTAAGAAGAGAGACGGAGAGGCCGCCATGCAGATAGAGCCTATGGTCAGGGTAACTTCCGAGCTTATTACCCAGCTTAAACAGAACCATTTCACCCGAATGAGCAGCGGTGAGTGTAATATCATGGCAGATGCCATCTTCTCAAATCTCATGGTAGAGATAAAGAGGATCACCAGTGTCTGCAGTAATATCGGTATCGCCACCATGGTAAGGATCCGTCCTGAACTGGCCGACCATGAGCATCTTTATTATGAATCCCTTCAGAAGGGCGGAGATGCTGATTTCGACAAGACCTTCAACAAGATCCACGACCTGTATTTCAGTCAGCTGGAGCTTGATGACGGACAGCTGGAACTTGATCTTTCCGCTGTAGAAAAGGCCTGATGGAAAAAGCTTCAGATATTAAAAAGGGAATAGTCTGTATCCTTCTTGCTGCCCTGGGATTTTCTCTCATGACCTTCTTTGTCAATCTTTCCGGAGATCTTCCCACCATGCAGAAAGCCTTTTTCAGGAACTGTATAGCTTTGGTATTTTCTTCTTTTCTGCTGTTCAGATCTAAGGAGAATCTTCATTTTGAAAAGAAAAACGCCCTTGATCTGGCCTGCCGGTGCGTTTTCGGAACTTCCGCCCTTATCGCCAACTTCTATGCCATAGACAAGATAGGTCTTGCCGATTCCAATATGCTCAATAAGCTGTCTCCGTTCTTTGCTATCCTTATATCGATCCCGGTCCTTAAAGAAAAGCCTAAAAATGTGGATATCATAGCCACTCTGATAGCATTTACGGGATCACTTTTTATAATAAAGCCCGGTTTTTCCATGACCATGGGGCCTGCGCTTATCGGCCTTTACGGAGGATTCGGAGCAGGGACCGCTTATGTTTTCGTCAGGAAGATGACGGGGGAAGGGGTAAAGCCGCCCCTTATAGTCTTTTGTTTCAGCCTTTTTTCGTCCCTTGTGACCCTGCCTTTCCTTATCTTCGATTACACGCCCATGTCGGGAAAGCAGCTCCTCTGTCTTCTCATGGCCGGATCATGTGCCACTTTGGGCCAGTTTGGCATTACGACAGCCTATAAATATGCCCCTGCCAGGGAGATATCCGTTTTTGACTATACCCAGGTGCTCTTTGCCGTCGCCCTGGGGATCATATTCCTGGGCCAGACTCCGGATATTTTCAGCTTCATTGGCTATGGCATCATCATCGGTATTGCTGTTTACAGATGGCATGTTACAAATAAAAAATACGCGTAATATGTACCCGCGTATTATGTTATAATCTTTAAGTTAAAAAAGATAAAAGGGAGAATCTTCCAATGCAGGTCCGAAGAGTTTTATCAGAGAAAAAGGAAGCTTTTGCCGTTGAGGCAAAAGGTATTTTAAGCGATATCACGGCAGATCTTGATATCAAGACAGTCACAAAAGTCCGTGTTATCAACCGTTATGACATTTCAGGCATTACCGATGATGAGTATGAGGCCGCCAAGAAGGTGGTATTCTCAGAGCCCCCGGTAGATGACGTCTACGATGAGGACACAGACCTTTCCGACAGTTGTTACGTTCTTATTATTGAGGCTCTTCCCGGACAGTATGACCAGAGGGCGGATTCCGCTGCCCAGTGCGTCCAGTTCCTGACCCAGAAGGAGAGACCTCTTGTAAAGACAGCAAAGATCGTTGCTTTCTATGGTTCTTTGACAGATGAGGAGAAAGCCAAGATCTCCGATTATCTCATCAATCCCGTAGAGTGCCGTGAGGCTTCCTCCGAAAAGCCCGCAACCCTTGAGGATGTTTATGATATCCCTACTGAAGTCGAGACTTTGGTGGGCTTTATCGATATGGATGAGAAGGTTCTCTTTGACCTGAGATCCTCCTTAGGTCTTGCCATGAGCGAGGCTGATATCGCTTTTACCCAGGATTTTTTCAAGAAAGAGGGAAGAAATCCCACCATCACCGAGATCAGGGTGCTTGATACATACTGGTCAGATAACTGCCGCCACACCACTTTCCTTACGGAACTTACAGATATCAAGTTTGACGGTGATGATGAGCTGACAGAAGATATCAAGGCTAGTTATGCCGATTACCTGAAGACCAGGGAAGAGGTATACGGTGACAGGATCTCCCGGAAGCACATCTGCCTTATGGATATAGCCACAATGGCTATGAGAAAGCTTAAGAAGGACGGAAAGCTTCAGGATCTGGATGAGTCTGAAGAGATCAATGCCTGCTCTATCAAGATCCGTATCAAGGTAGATGGTGAGGATAAGGATTATATCCTCATGTTCAAGAACGAGACTCATAATCATCCTACGGAGATCGAGCCTTTCGGTGGTGCGGCAACATGTCTTGGCGGCGCTATCAGGGATCCTCTGTCAGGAAGATCATATGTATATCAGGCTATGCGTGTAACGGGCGCAGGAGACCCGACAGTTCCTGTTTCCATGACGCTTAAGGGAAAACTGTCACAGAAAAAGATCGTCAGGACTGCTGCCGCCGGATATTCTTCATACGGCAACCAGATCGGTCTTGCTACAGGCCAGGTAGATGAGATCTATCATCCCGGTTATGTAGCAAAGAGGATGGAGATAGGTGCTGTTATTGCTGCTGCTCCTGCTGAAAACATCGTAAGAGAGAGACCATCTGACGGTGACATCGTCGTGTTGCTCGGCGGAAGAACAGGCAGAGACGGCATCGGCGGAGCTACAGGTTCCTCCAAGGCTCATGATACAAAATCAGTTCTGACATGCGGTTCCGAGGTCCAGAAGGGTAATCCTCCGACAGAGCGCAAGCTTCAGAGGCTCTTCCGTGATCCTGAGGTGACAAAGCTCATCATCAGGTGCAATGACTTCGGTGCAGGCGGCGTATCTGTTGCCATCGGCGAGCTGGCAGCAGGTCTTGAGATCAACCTGGATGCTGTTCCCAAGAAGTATGAAGGTCTGGATGGTACGGAGATCGCTATCTCAGAGTCTCAGGAGAGAATGGCAGTTGTTATCCATCCTGCAGATCTTGATGATTTCATGGCTGCTGCAGACCGCGAGAATCTTGAGGCTACTGTTGTTGCAAGAGTCACCGAAGAGCCTGTTATGAAGATGGTATGGTGCGGCAATACTATCGTAGATCTTCCCAGGAGTTTTATCGATACTAACGGTGCCAAGCAGTATGCAAAGGCTGTCGTTGCGGCTCCTGACATGGAAAACATTTATATCGACAGGACTATCGATTCATATAAGGCCGGCGATTTTGCTGCTTCCCTTAAGGGTGCTCTGTCGAGTCTTGACGGCTGTTCGCGTAAAGGACTTACGCAGAGATTCGATTCATCGATCGGTGCGGCTACAGCGTTAATGCCTTATGGCGGTAAATACCAGAATTCGCCGGAAGAAGGTATGGCTGCAAAGATCCCCATGGAGAAGGGAACCACATCTGACTGCTCTGTAATGACATATGGTTTTGATCCTAATTTCACCGAATGGAATACATATGCAGGTTCCTACCATTCAGTTGTTGAGAGCCTTTTGAAGCTCCTCGCGATGGGTGCTGATCCTGCGAAAGCAAGACTCACATTCCAGGAGTATTTCGAGAGGATGGGATCAGAGAAGAGCTGGGGCAAGCCTTTGTCAGCACTTCTTGGTGCATATCAGGCACAGCTTGATTTCGGAACAGGTTCTATCGGCGGAAAGGACTCCATGAGCGGATCCTTTAATGAGATCCACGTTCCTCCGACGCTCGTAAGCTTTGCGGTCGGAATGACTACTACAGATAAACTCATCTCTTCCATCCTCACATCCGCAGGTCAGAGACTTTACATGATCAGATGTGCAAGGAATGGCAAGGGATTCTATAAAAAAGAGCATGTTCTCCGGGTCTTTAAGGCCGTAAAGGAGCTTCAGGACAGGAGACAGGTACAAAACAGCGCGGTAGTAAGAGCATCCGGTGTGGCTTCAAGAGTTGCTTCCATGTGTTTCGGCAACGGACTCGGTTTTAAGTTCTCTGACAAACTCGCAATGGAAGATCTCTTCAGTAGGACAATGGGAACCATAATCGTTGCCATTCCCAATGACTCAAATGCTGTCGATAAGGTCGAGATGGCAGGCGGCATCTATCTT
>JAGAFH010000033.1 GCA_017612755.1 Clostridiales bacterium | reverse complement strand
GGAGCCTGCGGTGCCAGGATCTGCCGGGAGGGGAAAGTCGTTGCCGGAAACTACGGAAGGATCACGGGCCTTGCCTTAGATCCCATAGAGAAGAAGCCCCTTAACAGGTTCTGTCCGGGCTCAAAGATCTTATCTGTGGGAAGCTATGGCTGTAATCTTTTCTGCCCCTTCTGCCAGAACCATGATATATCCAGATCTGATGGATTGGAGTTTTGCGAAGAGATAGCCCCTGAGAAGCTGGCGGATATTTCCCTTAAGTACGAAAGCAGAGGAAATATCGGAGTAGCTTACACATATAACGAGCCTTTGGTGGGATATGAGTTTGTAAGGGATACAGCAAAGCTTGTCAGGGAAAGGGGCATGAAAAATGTGCTGGTCAGTAATGGCACTGCTGAGCTTTCTATACTTGAGGAGATCCTGCCCTATATGGATGCCATGAATATCGACATCAAGTCCATGTCGGAAGATACCTACAGGGACATCCTGAAAGGCGATCTTAAGACCACAAGGTCCTTTATCGAAAGAGCAGTAAAGGACTGCCATGTGGAGCTTACCATGCTGATAGTCCCGGGCATGAACGATACAGAAGAGGAGATGAGGGAACTGTCCTCCTGGATAAGAAGCTTAAGCGAGGATATCCCCCTTCATATATCAAGATTCTTCCCCAGATATAAGATGACTGACAGGGAACCTACGGATGTCGGTAAGATCTACCATCTGGCAGATATCGCCAAAGAGTCCCTGAAATATGTATATACAGGAAACTGCTGAAAATACCTTTTTTCTGCCGAAAATAACCTCATCCACATAGTGATATAATAAGTCAGACTATCAAGTCATATGGGGGATAAGGTATATGGAAAAAACAGAAAACAAGGCTGCTGTCTATGCTTCGAGAACAATGCTCATTGCTATTCTTCTGCTGGGGGTAGTCGGAGGTGTTTTTGCAGGTGTTATGTTTGGTACAGGTGACACGGGTATTCCTCTTAAGATAGCGAAGAAGCTTTTGGTAGCATTCCTTTTTCCGGGAATGCCAATGAGTATTTTTGCCCTTATCGTAGTGGCACTTCGAAAAGACAAGCCTTTTATTATCACCGGGATCATTACCCTGTTACTTCAGATATTATGCCTGGGCGCCATAGTATATCTTATATTATTCATGCCCTGGCCCACATAAGATATAACAAAGCCCCGCTTTCTTAAAAGCAGGGCTTTTCTTATTTCCGGGCAGTAAGGCCGTAGTAGGAACGGATGAGCCTGATCTTGCCGCCGAAGGTGTTTTCGGAGATGTATCTCTGAAGATGATCCTCCTTCAGATCTACCCCTTCAAGGATTGGCACGGTCTGAAGAAATTCCCGGAAAGATCCGGGATCCTTGAAAAACTCCTGCTCGTGTATGGGTACAAGGACTACATCCTTAAAGCCGGCCTTTAGTACGTTTTCGTAATCGGCTATGCTTACAGGAACAGGATCATTAAATCCCTGTCCCCCTCCGAAAAGAAACTTCAGGCCCCAGCAGTCGTACTTGTCCACTCCTCTTATGAGAAGATGACCTCCCGGCTTCAGGCACTTTCTGATCTGGACAGGGTCAGTGGTGGTGTGACGGGCGACGACGATGTCAAAGTAGTCTTCCGGCACATCCATTTTGTGGTTGTCCATGACCTTAAAAGTGATGTTCTTCCTGCCGGACCTTCTGAGGTTTTCCCGGGCAGTCTTTATCATCTCGGGGGAGTAGTCAGTGCCTAAGATCTCCTTGCAGTCAGGGTAGTTGGCAAGAAGCTTCTCGCCTCCGCCGGTGCCCAGATCTAAGATCCTGGAGTCAGGTGTTGAAAGAGACTTTAAGATCTCATAAAGATCCCAGTCTGTCAGGGATCTGGTGTGGATCCCGAATCTGTCGAAATCCCAGTTCCCCAGTTTCTGGTAGTACTCAAAATGATCTATTGCTTTTTCGTGTGACATAAAAATAGAACCTCCTTTCACGAACAGCAAAAACTACCGCACTTTGTGCGATCCTTTGTCATTCATGATGAGATTCTAAGGTTCTTATCATTATTGACCCCGCCATAAGGCGTCGCGGCAGCAGAACGCGAATAACTAATTGATCTGCTACCCTTCGATATTAGCACAGATACATACATAAAACCAGCCTGTAGTATAATGGTCAGTGCAGGACAAGATGTGTCCGGTACCCCAAAATACGGCAATTCTCGCTTTGTGTCGTGTTCAGAAACAGAGGCTTCTGGTAGCCTTGGGTCGTAAACCTGAAAGGAGGAAAACGATCGGTGGATCAAAAGAAGACAGGCCGGTTCTTAAAACAGCTCCGTAATGAGAAAGGACTTACTCAGGAGCAGCTGGCCAATAAGTTCAACGTCACCAACAGATCGGTCTCAAGGTGGGAGACGGGAAGTAATCTTCCTGATATATCCCTGCTGGTGGAGATCGCTGATTTTTATGACGTTGATGTCAGGGAGATCATTGACGGGGAAAGGAAAAGCGAGATGATGGATAATGAAATAAGGGAAGTCGCCGATAAGATGGCGGATTATTCAAATGAAGGGAACAGAAAGAAATATCTTTGGATCCAGATAGCCGGAGTCGTGGGAGTCTGCTTTTCACTGGCTTCTCTGATAAACCAGATAATCTGTTATGAGCCTAAGCTGGGCAGGATCGCGGCCATATTGGGATCTTTTATCTCATTGGTCATCATGTGCATAATCACTTTATACGTAACGGGCCTTCTTCAGAAGATCGCCAGGCATAAGAAACTGGTATTCACGGTCAAGATAATAACTTTAGTCATGCTGGCGATCGGTGCCTACTATATGTTCCTGGGGATCTTTGTCATTGGCGTATTTGCCCTGAACTTTGGTCTTTCCAGGAAAAAGGTCTATAACGACCCTGCTGACTATAATAAGTTTATCCATAGTGAGAAGATAAACAGTGACAATTCCTACTGTAGTATGGATGAATTCATAGTATTACCGGAGAAGATCGACGGTCTTGATGTAAAGGAATTTCAACTGACCTACTATAATCCCTGGGATCCCCAGTATGTGGTCTATATGACCATAGATTACGATGAGGCTTCATATGATACCGAGATCTCCAGACTGGAAAGCCTGGGCATTGACGGGGAATATACTGATTATTACACGGTTACCGGTGAGCCCCAGGGATACGATCTGGTGGCTATGGCAGCAAGCGACTATTACGGATTTGTCTATGCTATGGTACCTGAAGGGAAAACGGATAATACTGAGATAACCTACTGTGCCATCTGGTTCTGTAATAACATGCTGGATCTGGACATCCACGACTATATGCCGGATGAGTATCTGCTTCCCGGATTTGATGCCACAATGGACAACCCGTACCAGCTTCAGAAAGATGAAGAGATGGGAATAGAGAACCCCCTGCAGTTTTAATAAGTCTTTCTCCCGGGTATGATCAGGTTGCCGTCTTTTTCAAGTCTGACGGTGACCTTTTCTCCGATGTCAAATCCCCCATCTTCAAAACTTCCGGAATCATTTGGAATATATTCTTTGCCGTCTATCATGAAGATTGGATAGGAGATTATCCTGAAGTTTCCGGAGCTCACGGAAGATATGGCTTTTCTGGCATATCCGGTGCAGACAGCTTCTACTGTCTTTGAGGCCAGTCTGTTTATCAGAAGGCCAATGCATATACTGCCGGCGACCAGAAAAACCTCGCCCAGACCAAGAGTCAGGATAAATGCATCAGTTCCCGGAAACAGGTCCCTTAAGGCGAGTATAGCCACGCACCAGATCCCGGCCAAAGCGAAAGCCACACCAATAGTATTGGGTTTAGGGATAGAGATGCCAATGCCGGCAATGGCGAAGACACCGCCGAGTATAAACCCGAAGAGGATAAAGTTCTTAGTAAAGATGGCATAGGCAGCTATACCGAAGACGATCAGGGGTATGACCGACAGTAAATAAGCCATGAGGGGCAGTCTTTCATCAGACCTTTCCTCTTTTTTACGGTCAGCGATACCTATGAGGATATCAGTCTCCTCAGTCGTCAATAACCTTTCCGTAGACCTTCTGGTCAGTGTTGTCTCTTCATCATAAAGCATAGAAAGATTATAACACCTGTTATAATGGATATATGCATATCCGTAAGATCAAGACAGAAGAAACAGAGCTCCTTAAGGATTTTCTCTACGAAGCCATCTTTATACCTGAAGGGACTGCCAAGCCCCCAAGGGAGATAATAGAACGCCCGGAACTAAGGATCTATTACGAGGATTTTGGGAAGGGTAAAGCTGACAACTGCCTTGTAGCCGAAGAAGACGGGAAGATAGTGGGAGCTGTCTGGACCAGGATAATGAACGACTATGGCCATGTGGACGATAATACCCCATCATTTGCTATCTCCCTTCTTGCAGAATACAGAGGAAGAGGTATAGGAACCAGATTAATGGAAGAAATGCTTAAACTTCTGAAAAGTCAGGGTTATTCCCAGGCTTCACTGGCAGTCCAGAAGGAAAACTATGCCGTAAAGATGTACGAAAAGGTGGGATTTAAGGTAGCAGACCAAAATGAAGAGGAATTCATAATGGTCTGTACCCTTTAAACTACCTGGTTTTTCCGAATTCAAAAAATAATAGGTAGAGAAATAGGTAGTCCTCGACCATTTTTCGCCGTTTTCTGAAAAAGTAGTCGCAACTTTAGTCGCAATGAGGTCTGTAGTAGAATAATAGAAAAGGAAAAAGGGGAGAGAAGATGGGAAATCCGTGGGAAGATATCAGCCTTGAAGATTATGAGAACCATATGAGCCTTGATTCGGTAAGGCAGCTTCAGGCTATG
>JAGAFH010000032.1 GCA_017612755.1 Clostridiales bacterium | reverse complement strand
TATCAGGTTCTTTACTGCTTACATCGGCTTTCCTGTTTTCTTTTTCAGGGTATTGTTTTGCAGATGGGACGTCTGAGGAACAGCAGGAGGAAGAGACATCTGAGGAAGAAATGATCGAGACCACTGATGAAGAGACAGATGAGGTTTCTCCCACCAGTTTCCCTCTCTATGTTTACGATTTTGAAGATAAGGCTCTGCAGGATTACTTTTTCAAAGAATTCGGAGCATATGTTGATGAGGATGAGGCGGCTTCTGTTACGGAACTTCATCTTTCGGGCCTGAATATCTCGGATCCAAGTTGCCTGATTTATTTTGAGAACCTTCAGCAGATCGATCTTTCCCATAATTCCATTTCAGACGACTTTTTTATAGATGAACTTATAATCTATCATCCGGACCTGGAATCACTGGACCTCGGTTACAACAGTTTTTCAGGCGATGTCGATATAAGATGTTATCAGGATTCTTCGAGTTATGAAGATTACCATCTTCAGTATCTTGATATTTCCAATAATTCAATAAGTGGATTGTCTTTTGAAAAGAGCATCCCGTCTCTTGAGACATTGGTTTGCGAAAGTAATGAGCTGACATCTGTGGACCTTTCCAATTGTCCCGGACTTGTCAGGCTCTATCTTACAAATAACGATCTACCTAACCTTGATCTTGACGGCCTTATAGAGCTGACTGTTTTAGATGTTGCCCAGAATGAGCTTTCCTATATACTTAATATTGATAAATGTGAGGACCTTGAAGTCCTTTACTGTCACAATAACGATCTTGCATGGCTCGACATAGAAAACTGCCATTATCTTATGCAGCTGACCTGCCACAATAATGATCTTGATACCCTTAATATAGCAGGAAGCGATCTTCTTGAACTTGTCTATAAGGAAGGCTCTCCCAGTGGATCGGCTACCGGTTATAAGGATCTTTCAATGTATGATGATAATGAGCATTACCTCTGGCTTACTTTTGATAATGATGCCGCTGTCATTTCCAGAGGCTGGTTCAAGACTGATTACGGTTGGGTCTATTATGGTAATGATGGCCTTACCGTAAAAGAAGACTGGGTCAAGTCCGACGGAAAATGGTATTACTTTGACGAAGACGGTCTTATGATCACAGGATGGAAGCAGATCGGAAATAAGTGGTATTACTTCTCATCCGGCGGTTCTATGGTTACCGGATGGAAGGAGATCAGAGGCAAGTGGTATTTCTTTAACAGAGACGGAGCTATGGCTACCGGTTGGAAGCTCTTTAAAGACAGCTGGTATTACCTGAAAGCTGACGGTTCAATGGCAACGGGATGGCTTAAGATAAGAGGTGATTATTATTACTTCGGTACTGACGGTAAGATGTTTACCGGCTGGCTGAAGTACAAGAACCAGTGGTATTTCCTTGACGGAAGCGGCAAGATGCTTCACGACTGCTCACAGAAGATAAACGGCAAGACTTATGACTTTAACGGCTCCGGTGTCTGCACAAATCCGAAGGGAAGATGATATAACAACAATCCGACTTAAGTATGAGGCGGATCGTTTGTTTTAAGGTATATAATTGGTCCATATAAAATAGAGAGGAGAGATCTGATGAAAAAGTCATTATTAAAGAGCGCGGTTTCTCTCGGCCTGATTTCAACTGTAGTATTGGGAAGCGGTCTTGCCTGCCTGGCAGATGAAGAGACTGATATCTCTGAAGATCCGGAGATCCTTATATCAGAAGAAGAGGAAGACTGTGAAGAAGTACTCTCTGATGAGTATGAGTGCGGGGAGTCCTCTGAAACAGAAGAAGCCGGTGAAGAGATACTCTTTGAAGAAGAGATAACTGAAGATATCGAGGTCTCTGATGAAGATGATTCTGATGTTCTGTATATAGAATTTAACATAGGTCCGATGAATTTCCCTGATGCGAAATTCAGGACATATATCTCAGATGTTATAGATACAGACGGATCCGGCGGTTTGAGTAGTGCTGAGCTGAATGCAGTTACCGAGATGAGAGTCAATGGAAAGGGTATCAGTAAAATGGATGGTATATCCTTTTTCAAAAATATGTATCTTCTTGACTGTTCGGATAATAATATCTCTTCCATCGATATTACATATTGCAAAAGTCTTGAGATGCTCTATATCAGCGGTAATCCTCTGACGGAACTCGATATTTCCTCAAACCCAAGATTGAGCTTTGTATATGAGTACGGTAAGAAGAAAAGTCAGGGTGGAATTGATGCCTATTCCATGAACGGACTTATATATTTGTATGTTGATGATGATGTTAATATCATTTCATCGGTCCCTTCTGATACCGGATGGGTCAAGAGCGGTAATAAATGGAAGTTTAAGAACTACGACGGAGAATTTCTGAAGAATAAGGTCTTTGAGATCAAAGGTAAGTATTATGCCTTTGACAGTAACGGATACATGACCACAGGATGGACTAAGATCAACAATAAATGGTACTACAGCGAGAGTAACGGAGTGCTCCTTAAGGGATGGCAGAAACTGTCAGGAAAGTGGTATTACTTCTCTACTGATTCCGTCGGACCTTTTATGGCAACAGGCTGGAAGGTCTTAAGCGGAAAAACATATTATTTTAACGACAGCGGAGCTATGGTCACGGGCTGGCAGAAGCTGACATGCTATGGTAAAAACGGCTATTTCTATTTCGACAGTAACGGAGTGGTTCTGACAGGATGGCAGACCATCGGCGGGAAAAAGTATTATCTTGATCCGGTTTATGGCGGCTTGATGGTGACCGGTACATTTACTGTCGATGGTGTGGAATATACTTTCGAGTCAAGCGGAGCCCTTAAAAACAGTTATTGGGAAAAGATCGGCGAGCTTTGGGCTTATGTTGGAAGTGACGGAACTTATGTTGAGGGCTGGCAGAAGATCGGCGGTAAATGGTATTACTTTATAAAAGAAGGGGATGCGTTCCCTTATATGAGCACCGGCTGGCTGTATCTGGATGGGGAAGACTATTATTTTTCTGACAGCGGTGCCATGGTAACCGGCTGGTATCAGTTCCCGGACCATTATGAATGGTTGTATTTCGGTACTGACGGCGCTTTGAAAAACGGCTGGCAGAAGATCAGCGGTAAGTGGTATTACTTTGATGATTCAGATGGAACACTTTCCCATATGTTTACCGGCTGGTTGGATTATAAAGACAAAGAATACTATTTTGACGAAGACGGTATTATGGTTACCGGCTGGTATGATGATGATGGTACATGGAGATATTTTGGTACAGACGGAGTCCTCCGCTGGGGCTGGCAGAAGATCAACGGCTACTGGTATTATCTTGATGATGAAGCCAACTGCTTTATGAATACAGATATCTCCTGGATCGGAGATGACTTCTACTACTTCGGAACAGACGGAAAGATGCGCACCAATATCTGGGTAGACTGGGAAGGTGACTGGCTCTATTTCGGAAGTGACGGTAAAGCTGTCTTAGGATGGCATAAGATCGGTGGTTATTATTACTACTTTGACGGTGATTATCACGCCATGTGTTATGAGGAATGGGTAAAGACAGACGGTAAGTGGTACTACGTTGATTCTGATGGCCATATGGTTACTTCCTGTACCATAAAGATCGAAGGTAAAAACTATACCTTTGATTCAAGCGGTGTATGTAAGAATCCCTGATGGTAATAATAAAGGCGGCCGGTTGAGGGCCGCCTTTTCGTTTGCCTGATAATGTGTTGCTTGGAGATGTGTCCCCATGTGCCAAAATGTGTCAGTTGGAGATACGTCCCCCTGTGTCACTCTTCGTCGCGCTCGTCCAGGGGAATGAACTTGTTTCTTTCCTGTACGCACATATAGGCGGGACGGATGATCTTTCCTGCGTTTGTAAGTTCCTCGATCCTGTGGGCCGACCAGCCGGAGATCCTGGAGATCGCAAAGAGGGGAGTGTAGAGTTCAACAGGCAGGTTCAGCATGCTGTAAACAAAGCCGCTGTAGAAGTCGATATTGGCGGATACACCCTTATAGATACGTCTCTCTTCGGCGATGAGCTCTGCTGCGATCTTCTCGATATTGGAGTAGAGGGCGAACTCGTTCTCCTTTTTCTTTTCAACAGAGAGCTTTTCTACATATCCTTTGAAGATACGGGCTCTGGGGTCTGAGATGGAATAGACTGCGTGACCCATTCCATAGATGACACCGGATCCGTCGAAAGCTTCCTTGTGGAGGATCTTTCTTAAGTAGGCTCTGAGCTCGTCTTCATCGTTCCAGTCTTTAACGTTCCTCTTGATCTCCGCGAACATCTTCATGACCTTGATGTTGGCGCCGCCGTGCTTAGGTCCTTTGAGGGAAGCCATAGCGGCAGAGATGGCTGAATATGTATCTGTACCGGAACTTGTTACCACGTGGGTGGTGAAGGAGGAGTTGTTACCGCCGCCGTGTTCTGCGTGGAGAACCAGGGAGATATCCAGGATCCTTGCTTCAAGTTCCGTATAGCTGTTATCCGGGCGGAGCATATAAAGGATATTCTCAGCCGTGGACAGGGTAGGCTGGGGCCTGTGGATTATAAGGCTTCCTCTGTCGTTATAGTACTTCTTGGCAGAATAGCTGTGGACTGCCAGCATAGGGAAGATGGATATAAGTTCCAGTGACTGCCTTAAAACATTGGGAATAGAGGTATCGTTGGCATTTGAATCGTATGCATAAAGATTAAGGATACCCCTTGAGATGTTGTTCATGATGTCGTCACTGGGCTTTTTCATGATAATGTCCCTGACGAAGTTCTTGGGAAGGGCATTCCTGTAATCAGTAAGGATCCTCATGAAACCGTGAAGGTCTCCTTCAGTAGGGAGCTTTCCGAAAAGCAACAGATAGCTGGCTTCTTCAAACCCATTAAATCTGTTTTCCTTGATGAATCCGTTTACAAGATCCCTTACGTCGATGCCACGGTAATAGAGTTCACCGTCACAGGGAACAGACTTTCCGTCTACTACCTTGGAAGAGAGGATCTCGGAGATCTGGGTAAGGCCTGTAAGAACGCCCTTACCGTTAATGTCGCGAAGACCGCGCTTTACGTCATATTTTGTATATAATTCAGGATCTATCCTGTTTTGCGTGCAAAGCTCTGCAAGTGTCTCTATCTCAGGGGTAATCTTTGAAAACTTGTTAGGTACTGCCATGGTATTACTCCTTTTTGTTGGATTTTTGATAACGACCTATTTATAATATCACAAAAATTACTTATTTTTAAGATAAAAAAAGGGGCGTGACGGTCTTTGTCACGCCCCCATGAAATAAACAGTTGGTATTATGCGCTTACTTTTGCTGCTTTAAGAGCCTTCTTTTTCTTTGCTCTCCTGATTGTGATCTTGATGATGATAAAAGCGATAAGAACGAAGAATGCTAAGATGATCAGGTGGGGAAGAGCTGCTGCCAGTCCGATGATGCCTGCCTTGCAGTCCTCCTTGATCTTATTGACGCTGCCGAGGAAACTCTCGGAGAGCTTTTCGCCGTAAGTCATTGTTCTTGTCTCTACCACAGGAGTCTCTGTTACTACTTCGTTAACTGTGAGATAGAGGGTGCTGTATGACACCTGGTTATCCATGGTCCTTATCTGGGACTCGTAACTTTCGATCTCATAGCTTACGGATGACAGCTCGTCCTGAAGGATGATGATGGTCTCAAGTTCCGTTGCTTCTGCCAGCATTCCCTGAAGGGCTTCCTGCTCGGTCCTTAAGGATTCGATGTGGGCTTCCATATCTACATAGTCTAAAGTAACGTCTACAGTGCTCTCGCTCTGGGAAATGATGGTACCGTTTCCGTTGATGGAAGCGATAAAAGCGTCCAGGTTTGCCGCAGGGATCCTGATGGTGTAGTAACCATATCTGTAGTTTTCGTTCTTTCCGGTTCCTGTTACGGACATGGATTCAAAATATCCGCCATATTCATTGATCCTGTTCTTGATGGCTGAATCCATATCGTCGAAGAGTTCTGTCTCGATGGACATATTTACTGTCCTTATGAGCTTTGAACTCGTATCTGCTACATTGATCCCTTCAGGAGAAACATCTGCGCTGATCAGGTCATATCCTGCATCGCCGTTAAGATAATATTCTTCTGAATAGTATTCTGCATCTGCCATATCTGCGTTATATTCAACAGCCGGTTCATCTAAAGCATATGCTATTTCGTTTGCCGCTGCTGTTGCCTCCGCTGTGTTGTTCTTATCATTTGTGCGGCGGGCGGATGAACTGCTGCTACTCAATGCCGCCCCGATTGCTGCCAGGCCTCCGATAAAGAGGACCAGTGACAAGAATGCTGCTGTTACGATTATTATGATCTTTGACTTTTTCATGGTGGTTTACCTCCCTTTCACCTATATACACGCAGTCGGTTTCTGTTGGTTGCGGCATATTCTTTAATCTGATAAAATCTGATTGTTTTTGAAAAAGGAGGGTGAATGTAGTATGACTGGAACAACTATCTGCATTCTTATCACGATCATCTGTTATCTCATCATGATGATCTCTATCGGTGCTTTCTTCAGCAAGAAGAATAAGAGCTCCGATGATTTCTATCTTGGAGGCAGGCATCTGGGACCTTTGGTCGCTGCCATGAGTGCCGAAGCTTCCGACATGAGTTCCTGGCTCCTTCTGGGACTTCCCGGACTTGCTCTTGCAACCGGACTTGCAGAAGCATCCTGGACTGCCATCGGTCTTGCCATCGGAACTTATATCAACTGGCTTATCGTTGCCAAGAGACTTCGTATCTACACACAGAAAGTAGGATCTTTCACGATCCCTGATTTCTTCTCCAGAAGATTCGGTGATGATAAGAATATCCTTACTGCCGTTGCAGCTCTTTTCATCGTTGTCTTCTTCGTACCTTACACGGCATCCGGCTTTGCCGCCTGCGGTAAGCTCTTCTCATCGCTCTTTGGTATAGATTATCTTACTGCCATGATCCTTTCTGCAGTAGTAATCGTTATCTACTGCGCACTGGGAGGATTCCTGGCTGCTTCTACCACAGACTTCGTACAGAGCATCATCATGACAGTTGCCCTTATCGTTGTTGTGGGATTCGGTATCTCTAAGGCAGGAAGCCTTGGCACTGCCATCGATAACGTAAAGGCATTCGACGGTTATCTCGATGTATTCAAGGGTTATGATATCGGAACATCAGCTACCGGATCTTACGGTTTCCTTCCTATCGTTTCCACATTTGCATGGGGCCTTGGATATTTCGGTATGCCCCATATCCTTCTCCGCTTTATGGCTGTAGAGGATAAGGATAAGATCGCTCTTTCAAGAAGGGT
>JAGAFH010000031.1 GCA_017612755.1 Clostridiales bacterium | reverse complement strand
CTCATCATCCAGAAGATCGATGATATACATGCCCTTGATATCCGAATATCCGCAGGACAGTGTCGTCATAGTATCGTTATTTACTACTGCCGAGTATCTGCTTGAGATCAGATAGTTATTCTTACCGTCGGGAATGATCCCTTTTACCGTAAGTTCAACTTCATCTCCGGCCCTGTCATGGACCGTAATGGTATCTCCGGCCTTATATCCGAAATCGGCGGAGAGCTTGCTTGTTACAAGGGCTTCGTTTTCGCCCAGTTCACAGGGGTCCAGGACTCCCATCTCCACGCCCTTGCCGATATCAAGGCCCATAATGGCCATAGTCTCGGTAGTTACGTAGTTATACTCACCTTCGATGTCCTTATACAAAGTCTCGGTATTTGAATTAATGGACAGCACCTGACAGGAAGGAAGATCTGACTCAAGTGCTTCTGCGCTCATGTTTCCCCTTCCGGCAGTGACCATGAGCTCACCGGGAGCAACGATGCTGTACATTTCAGAAAGGACAGTATCTATAGTGCGTCCCAGATCAAAGCACAGAAATGCGCTCAAAGAACAGACAAAGACGGAGAAGACCACCAGGAGCGTACGGAGGGGTTTTCCGAAAACATTTTTAAGTGAATTCTTTAAGATAATGTTCATTTCGTTTCACCTCCTTTAATACCATCTTGATATGCGGTCTTCGGGAGCGATATACATACCGTCACCTTCGGATACGTCATATAGTTCATAGAAAGCGTCCAAAGTTGAAAGGATAGCATTTACCCTTATGACTTCGGGGCTGTGTTCGTCATAGGCGATCTGGCTGATAACAGATTCGTCCGTCTTCTTCTCACACCAGATCCTTGCGTAGTTCTCGAAAAGAAGGGTAAGCTCAGAATCATTTGTACAGAGAGATGATACGCACTCCATACCTCCCAGGTCCGCATAGTTCTCACCAAGGGTCTGCTCACCGTCCACATGGTAGATCCCGAAAACGGTGAAGTTGTCTTCAAAGTAGGAAGCAGCCGTTTCGTTGCGGTCCACAAGAGTCTGGTAATCAGAATCTGGGATCCAGGAGGGATCATAGACCCCGTCAGCGTTAAAGAGGATACAGTTGCTGTCAAAGGCATGTCCCATCTCGTGGGCGATTACCATTCCCAGACCTCCCAGATTCGTGTAGTAATCAGCGGAGAGATCAAAGAAAGGTGCGTTCATGATGGCAACTGTGATAGTTATGTTATTGGAAGTAGGATCATAACATGCATTGAACATCTGCATGGGCATGCCCACCTCATATCTGTCCAAAGGCTCGTAAAGGCTTGCGATCCGATCAGCCATATCGATCCTGGTATATTCAACTAAAAGATCATAATAGTTGTCTGTAGGCAGTGATGCATACTTTGTAAGATCATGTCTTTCCACGTTCATTCCCGTTACATAAACGATGTTGTCCAGCTTCTGAAGAAGTCCCTGGCGGGTAGATTCAGAAAGCCAGTCAGCGCCGGTGATCAGAGCTCTGTATCCTTCCCTTATATCGTCACACATGGAGATCAAAGCCGCATCCATCTCAGGGGAATAATACTGCTCCACATAAAGAGGATCCGTCTCAGCAAAGAACGCGTTAAAGATCTCATCCACTGCCTGCTCTTCGGGAGTATCGTAACTGATCGCTATATCTCCCGAAAGGGCCTCATAATGAGGGGCGATAAATCTCATATACTTCTGGTAAAGTCTTCCCAATTCCAATGTTTTGAGGGCATTTAAGTTCGAGTCAGCAAACAGCTCGTTCATACCTTCCAGCTGTCCCCTGTCCATATAGCAGAAAGAAGATATGGCCGATGTATCAAATCCTATCTCCGAGAAATAACCTTCCAAATCCACATTAGTGAACAGTGAATACATTTCGTCTGCCGGCATGGACTCTACATACACATAGAAGAGCTCATCAGACATGAGCATATCCTGATCCGTGTAAGAGAAAAGATCCATGGCATAATAGCCAAGCTCCAGCCCGTACTGTTCCGCCTCCGAAGGGTCGTGTCCCAAAGCAGTCCACAATGTCTTTCCCGATGTCTTAAGGGAGTTAAAGGCGAAGTTGTCTTCCATAGCATCCTTAAAGCTCACATCAAAGACCGAATCCTGCTGCTGGAAAAGGATGCATCTCTGACCCGGAGCAGTATAATCGGTTTCCACCGTTGCCCCGAAGATACTTGTAATGCCGTAGTCCCTGACCAGGGCAGCATCGATGGAAACAAGTTCAGATACAGAGGAACAGTTTTCGATAGATGTCATCATAGAGATAAGATCCGACGGCGCATCCGTATTCTCAAAATCATAAGAAGAATACAGATCATAGGCTGTAGAGATGATATACTCTTCAGATCCCACAGTATAACCTGACCCGGCGGCCACATCACTTATTATCCCCTTGACCTGGTTCTCTACCAGATCGTCGTCAAAGGCAGTTCCTGCCACCGACTCCCCGTACTCGAACTGCGCGTTCTCAAGGGTATCCTTATTTACATAGTAGTAAAAGTCATCCTGGGGACGGGACGACAAGACCACCGGCTCAGAGGCAGTCGTCTCAGCGGGCTCTATAACAGCAGCACATCCGGACAATACTACCGGCAGTCCCATGGAAAGAATAAGGATCGTTCCAACAAACTTTTTCATTTCCCACACTCCTTGCATTTTTCTGATAACAGCATACTACAGCACAGAACACCCCCTGTGCAGAAACTGTGGTGAACTGCACCCCATCCGTGGTGAACTGACACATGGGGACGTATCTCCAACTGACACATTTTGACACATGGGGACACACCTCCTGACACCATCTTGACATTATCCGCCCGCCACCTTATCATGTACGTAGATGGGAAGCGATTCTCATTAGGGGCTGGTCTTCGGATCTGGTCCCGTCGCAGACGGGAACAATTCCCGTCATTTTTATTTGGGGGATTTCCCATGAAACAATTAAGTGTATTCATTGATGAAAGCGGTGACTTTTCATTTGGAAAAGAATCGTCTGATTATTATCTTATTACACTTGTTTTCCATGATCAGGATGATGATCTGAACCACCTGATCATCAAACTTGACGAGAAGATCAAAAAGGTATCATCCAATATCAACGTCATACATACCGGCCCGATAATCAGGCAAAAAGACGAATACTCATCCCTCACAATTGATGACAGGAGAGACCTTATATTTTCCTTCTATCATTTCATAAGAAAACTGCCTATCAGATATCACACCATTGCCATAAAGAAAAGAGAGTGCAAAAACCACGATGATCTTGTCTCCCGTCTTTCAAAAGAGCTGCACCGTTTTGCAGTATCCCATTTAGACTACTTTATGTCTTTTGATCAGGTGATAGTTTACTATGATAATGGTCAACAGGAGATAAAAAACATGCTGAACACAGTATTCAGCATTAATTTCACTAACGTTGAATTCAGGGTGGTCAGACCTCTCGACTACAGGCTATTCCAGGTTAGCGACTATCTATGCTCCTTTGAACTTTTATTCATCAAACAGGCAGCAGGTACGCTGTCAAAAGCAGAAAAACAATTCTTCTACAAACCCCAGGAACTGAAAAAGCAGTTCTTAAAAGAACTTCACAAAAAGATACTATAACGTGACAAAACAGAACCGTCCCCTACTGTCACCTCAGATTTGCCGTAAAATTATTTTGACAATCAAAGCTTTCGTGGTAATATGCAGGTAGATGGGAGGTGTTCCATATGTCTAAGAACCAGAAGATCGAGTGGGTATTATCAGTTCTAGTCATCATTTCATTTTTCGGAACCATGTATTCCGTAATGCAGAACTTTGATCTCTTCGGAACAAAAGAAGTTACCATCGCAGAGATCATCTCCATGACATCCCTTGCCATAACAGGCGTAGCCTGGATCATCAACTACCTTGTCAAGATCGCAGTTTCCATAAGGACCGCGGACGACGGGGCCAGGACCCCTCTTGTCTGGATCTTCGGACCCATCATCTTCGCTATAGCGACCGGCGCGCTCATAAACGGCACCGGAAACTTCACCCAGGGATTTGAATTCCTGGCTGTATTTGCCGGCATCGGCATATTCCTGACCTGTATAGCCTATAATGTCTTCTTCTGTCTTTACTTCGGAAAAAGGACTCCCATGTATGTGGCGCTTATCATCTACAACCTGGCAGTCATCATCTATGCCACCACCACCAACACCCTGGGCTTCATCCACAATGTCTATCTTGGATTTTTCATCCCGGCAACAGTGATCGGATATCTGGAGTTCTACATCAGAGAAAAGATAGAAAACAACTAATACCAGAATTAATATATAGAAAAACAAACATATTTTCTGTATAATAGAGACGAGATATTACTCTCGGTTGCCTGGCGTGTTGTCCTCCGACTTCTTTCCAGAGGAAGGAGGTGAGGCTTATGAGTGATTATGAAATCCTGAGTCTGGTTTTTGCAGTTCTCTTAATTCTCGTAACTATACTTGTAAATTCCAATAAAAAATGACCCGCCACTCTCACAAAGTAAGGGTCATTTTTTGATTCCAATATCGTGAGGACAACCGCCTTGGGTAATACCTCATTTACATCTCCATAATACCATCCCCGCCTTTAATTGTCTACTTCAAAGGCGGTCGCAGTCCGCTCATCAGCTGCCGGTATTATTCTTCTACAGGGGCCTCAATTGCCGGCAATTCTTCAGGGGTTTCGATCACCGGATCCTCCGCCTTCTGAAGATCCAGGATGGCCTTGAAAAGATCTCCGTCGATATCCAGTTTTAAGTCGCCGCCCATTCCTGCTGCAAGGGAACTTGCAATGGAAAGGCCAAGGCCTGAGCCTTCTGTATTTCTGGAACGGTCGCCACGTACAAATCTCTCTGTAAGTTCCTGGGGAGTGATATTGAGCATAGCCTCGGAGGTGTTCTTAAATACGACCTCTACCCTTCCGTCCTTCTCCCTGGTATCCAGGAAGATCCGTGTATCGTTCTTTGCATATTTATATATATTCCTCAGAAGATTATCGATGATCCTCCAGAGATATCTTCCGTCAGCATTGACGTAGATCTGCTCCTGGTGAAGGGTCTTTATGAGCTCCAGCCCCTTGGTTCCGAACTTCTCTTCGAACTCTCCGCAGGCCTGGGAAAGAAGGACCGCCAGGTCAACTCTCTCGATATTCATCTCGATATTTCCGGAGGAGGCCTTGGATGCCTCCACGATATCTTCCGTAAGTTTCTTAAGTCTTGCAGACTGTCTGTCCAGAACTTCGATATACTCATCAGCCCGGTCATTCTTAAGATCCTCTTTCTTAAGAAGGTCCACATAGTTGATTATGGATGTGAGAGGCGTCTTGATGTCGTGGGAGACATTGGTGATAAGATCAGCCTTCATCCTCTCACTCTTAAGGCTCTCAGCAACGGCAAGACCGATGCCCTCACCTGCATTGTTGATGTCCTCGGCGTGGGCTTTGAAGTCAGCCAGCATTCCCTTTGTATCGATAGGCTCGGAAAGGTTTCCTGCGGCAACTCTCTTCATGCCGTCACGAAGCTTCTTAGCCTGTGTAGCCACGTAAAGCACAAGGCCCACAGCGATAAGCTTATAGATAAAGAACAGGAATAATCCAAATCCCTTATCACCGGCAAACAGTGCCAGTCCGCATATCTGGACCACAGTAAGGACACCCATTACACACATGAGCCTGAAGATCATGGCTGCATTGGAACCTGTGATGACAGAGACCTTAGAGAGTCCCCTGAAGATGTATCCGAGAAGTGTATTCTTCCAGAAACTCCTTGCCTTGATCCTTGTAATGGTGTTATAGATACACATCACTGCAAAGGTAGCAAATACAAGACCGGCAAAAGATGCCAGGGTCACATTCGTGAAAACATCCATCTGCAGATAGAACAGTGCGTAAACACAGACGCTGATCAGAAGTCCAAGACCCATAAGCGCACCAAGCACGAAAATATAAGGGATCTTATGTACAACATGAAGCTCTGAATCAGCCGCCTTGACCATGGCGACAAGACCGGCAACAAGCAGGATACTTCCGATAACGAAAAGAGCTGCAGATGCCTTGGCAAGGTCGGTGATAATATTGGCAAGATCCCTTGCCTGGCAGTAAAGGTCAGATTCCTGGTGTGAGTAATCAAGATCATCAACTACTTCATAGAAAGCATAATAACCTGTACCTGTGCTGGTCACATTTTCATCAACACCGTAAGCGTAGGCGGGATTCATCATGATATCCCATAAAGTTCCGTCGGGAGTCCAGTAGTAATATCCCTCATGTCCGTAAACAAATTCGTTCATCTTGCCCGAAAAACCGGGTGTCTCATAAATGACAGTAGCTTCGTCCTCGTTGTAGGGATCATCGAAGGTGCCCACCGATACGATCTTGTACTGCAAGTTAGGACTTACAAGACCTGCATTAAAGCGGAACTCGTTATCCCTGCCGTTACTCAGGTCATCGAGAAGCCTGTAAAGATCATTTTGGGCGATAACACTATCTATACGGTCCTCTACCGTATAACCTGAGAAATCGTACAGATTCTGCGATGCCATAAAGATCATACTTACGCCTGATACAAGGAACAATGCCAGGCCCAGTACGCATACTATGCCTGCTAACACCTTGGACAGGGTATTCTTCTTAGTTTCAGTCATTTCTTATCCTCCATCATATAGCCGTGGCCCCAGACGACTTTGATATATCTCGGATTCCCGGGATCTATCTCGATCTTCTCGCGGAGATGTCTGATGTGTACTGAGATCGTATTCTCGGCACCGCTTATGTTCTCGTGCCAGATCTTCGAATAGATCTCCGCCGGCGAGAAGACTCTTCCGGGATTTTTGGCAAGAAGCATAAGGATCTCATACTCCGTCTTTGTAAGACTTATAGTCTCACCGTCAACAGATACTTTCTTACCGTCGTCGTCTATCTCAATTCCACCTATTTTTATTGTCTGCTTTGCTTCCTGGGCAATGCTCGATCCAAACTGCGTATAACGGCGGAGCTGGGATCTGACACGGGCCAGAAGCTCTACAGGGTTGAAAGGTTTTGTGACATAATCGTCGGCGCCGACGTTAAGGCCGAGTATCTTGTCAGTATCCTCACTCTTAGCCGTGAGGAATATGACAGGTACGTTCGAGAATTCCCTTATCTTTGTAAGCGTAGCTATCCCATCCATGCCGGGCATCATTATATCCAGCAAAACGAGGTTGATGTCCTCATTTTCTTTAAGTCTTTCCAGCGCCTCAACTCCATTATGGGCGCTGACAGTCTCATATCCGTCGCTTCCAAGATATATCTGCAGTGCAGATACGATGTCT
>JAGAFH010000030.1 GCA_017612755.1 Clostridiales bacterium | reverse complement strand
ATCAGGAAGATGAAGATCACGACCGAGGCGATGATCTTGAGGGCGCGGGAGCCGAAGCGGCGGCCGAAGAATTCCGGCATGGTGGCGCTCCCCAGGTGCTGCGTCATGATGCGGGTGCGGCGTCCGAGGATGACCCACGCGAGGAGGGATCCGATGAGCGCATTGCCGATGCCTATCCATGTTGAAGCTATTCCGTACTTCCAGCCGAACTGGCCTGCATAGCCTACGAAGATTACAGCAGAAAAATACGAAGTGCCGTAAGCGAAGGCCGTGAGCCAGGGGCCGACATTTCTTCCGCCCAGTACGAAGCCTTCTACGCTCCTTGCCTTCTTACGGCTCATGATACCAACTGCTATGAGCACTGCAAAGAAGACCACCATCATAAGGATCTTAACTAACATATATTGTCCTCACCCTCAAAAGAATACAAGACTGCCTGACAGACAGTCTTGTATAATTTAGCACAGAGGTTTTTTATTGACAACGAGAAATCGTTACGAATTCTTCACCACATCGTATATTATCTCAACGCATTTATCGATCCCCACCTTGCCGCTGTTAAGGCACAGATCATAATTGGGAGCATAGCCCCACTGAAGATCTGTAAAATGCTTATGGTTGGCGGCCCTCTTCTTATCCTTGTCGGAAAGCCTCTTTTCGGGCTTCTTCTCGCTTTCGCCGTAGAGCCTTACGATCCTGTCCGCCCTGAAGTCCATATCCGCATATATGAATACATTAAGGACCCCGTCTCTTTCCCGGAGGATATAGTCAGCAGATCTTCCGACTATTACGCAGGGCTTTCCGCTGTCAGCGATATTACAGATGATCTTACGCTGTACGGTCCACAGATAATCGTGGGTGGTCATGCCGTTCATGATGCCGGGCACGCCCTGATTTTCAAAACCGTAGGAGAAGACTGTCTTTCCGGGAGCCTCTTCTCCCTTACTTGCTACGAATTCTTGGGAGAAGCCTGTCTCAAGAGCTACATTTTCGATGATCTCCTTGTCGTAGTAATCATATCCGAGTTTTTCAGCAAGGGCTTTAGCTATTGACCTTCCGCCGCTTCCGAACTGTCTGCTTACAGTGATGATAGTCTTTGCCATAAGATCACCTCCTTGTTATACATATATTTTACTTCAAGGAGGCGCCAAAAATAATATATTTTTGTTAACTTTGGATCAGCTGTCGAAAAGAACGTAGTACTGAAGTCCCAGATATCTGTCTACCGCAGGGGTATCGGAATCGAATCCGTGCCACTCACCTGCTGCATCGCAGTATCCCCTGTTGTTTATGATGGGGATATCGGAACGAAGATCGTTTATATAATCGTAGTAACCGGATCTTTCGACTCCTGCAGCTTCCATCACGTCGAGAGCCAGATAGTTAAGGCTTGTATAGTAGCTGTCCCTTTCCTGAAGGGATTGGGGCATATCGTAGTTGGTCCATATGATATAAGGTACCATCCACTTATTTCCGCCGTATCCCATATCTCCGGGTACTTCGATGTTGGGCTGGTGATCGCCGAAGACCAGAAGGGTATACTTCTCATCCTGCTGTGAAAGATAATCGATCAGATACTCCAGGGCATTATCGCTCTCCTTGATGAGTGACAGGAAAGTATTTAATGCCATTCCGTAATCGCCGCCGTAAGGAACATATTCCGTTACAGGGAAATTGTCATAAGGCACTGTATATCCGCCATGGTTCTGCATGGTGATAAGGAAAGTAAATGTCTTATCGGAACGGCCCAGCTGTGAGATAAGGTTCTCATAAGCACACTGATCGGAGACATATTCCCTTAAAAGGTCACTGTCGTCATATTGGAAGTCATCGATAAAGAGCATCTCATCAAAACCAATGAGAGGATAGACCGTAGTCCTGGACCAGCCGCTGGCCAGATAAGGATGCATGGCCATGGTGGAATAACCCAGATCTCCCAGGTATGAAGCAAGAGAATAAGTCTCACTCTTTACATACATGGAATAAGGGATCGCTCCGTCAGGAAGAGCTGCCGTAGTAACTCCCGTCAGGAACTCAAACTCGGAATTAGGAGTCCTGCCTCCATAGACGGAACAGTAAGCATATCCGTGGATGGTATTCTCATCCAGGGAATTCCAGTAAGGCATAGGATCTTCAAAGGGATCCATGGCTCCTGCAGAAGAAAAGACCGTCATATCCGTATAGGATTCGTTCATGACGACGATGATATTCGATGCATCGGAGATATCAGATGAAACCTCTTCAGAAACAAGCTCTTCATAGACCTCCCTGGAATAACCGGCCGGCTCGTCTATCTTCATGGTCTCCAGCATAACTGCAAAGTTAGTGACGAATCCGTTATATCTGGTAGCCTCATCCTTCCACATCATTACTGTCCTGAAGGAAGAGATATCCTCAGACACATGGAAGAGTCCGCAGGTGAAAAGGACAGCAACAGCTACAGAAACAGCTTCCCTTACATACCACTTCTCCTCTTTCTTCTCCACCTTGAGCCTTAACATGCCTGTAACGTAGAGGAAGAAAGGCAGGGCCAGGAAAGCAAGGGGAAGGAATATAGGGAAATGATATCCCCCTACAACAGAAAAAGCAGTCTTTACGCCATAAAAATCCGGGGGTATAAACTCACTTCCCCTGAAGGTGTAGATATAGTAGTCCGCCAGTGAAAAGAGCATGGGCGGGAAAGCCGAGATAAATGCCGCAAAACGGGAAGGCACGAAAAGGCCTCTGAGTACAAAGTAAAGGGCGATGACCAGAAAGAGCTCCACCTGGAACCTGAAGCTGTCATGGGACAGCAGATACTTGATTATGGAATGGTAGCCCTCATAGAACTCATGACCAAACATGGTGATGAGATGGTCAAAATAGATGGCAAGGGCCGCGGAAGAGAGAGGAAAAACAAGATCTTCCACCAGGGAGGTCTTTGTTTTTATCTCAAAGCGGGGGATAACGAATAAGCCCAGCAGAAGATATATAAATGCCGTCTCGGGATAATTCAGGAAAGAGAATACGATCCCGAAAGCGATGGCGGCACCGGCGATGCAGTAATATATGATATCTTTCTTTGTCTTACCAAACGTGATCTTCATACGACCGATATTTTACTTTAAACATCTTCAATAAACAACATCACATCAACTTTACAAAAAAACATGACTGCGAGTATAATATCTACCGAATTTATAGTTATTTGGAGGCACTTATGGCAATCAGAGTAGGAATAATAGGCTACGGCAACCTGGCAAAAGGTGTCGAGAGCGAGTTAAGAAAGAACCCCGACATGGAGCTCAAAGGCATTTTCACAAGAAGAGACCCCTCTTCTGTTACAACTAAGACAGAGGGTGTTCCCGTTTATTCATCAGATGATATCCCGGGTATGAAGGACGACTTTGACGTCATGATCATCTGCGGCGGATCTGCTACTGATCTTCCCAAGCAGACAAAAGAATATGCCAAGTACTTTAATGTTATCGACAGCTTCGATACACATGCTAAGATCCCCGAGCACTTCGCAGCAGTAGATGAGTCTGCCAAGGGTGCCGGAAAGATCGCCATCATCTCAGTAGGCTGGGATCCCGGAATGTTCTCCCTTACAAGACTTTATTCCAATGCCATCCTTCCCGACGGAAATGATTACACATTCTGGGGCAAGGGTGTATCCCAGGGGCACTCCGATGCTATCAGAAGAGTTCCCGGCGTAAAGAACGGCAAGCAGTACACTATCCCCGTTGATGCAGCTCTTGAGGCAGTAAGATCCGGATCCAATCCCGAGCTCACCACAAGACAGAAGCACACCAGAGAATGCTTTGTTGTTGCAGAGGAAGGTGCAGATAAGGCTCTCATCGAGAAGACCATCAAGGAGATGCCCAACTACTTCGCTGATTACGACACTACTGTACACTTCATCTCCGAAGAGGAATTCGCAAGAGACCACTCCAGGATCAACCACGGCGGTTTTGTATTCAGAAGCGGCAAGACAGGTTTCGACAACGAGAACAAGCACGTTATCGAGTATTCTCTGAAGCTTGACTCCAACCCTGAGTTCACCGCTTCCGTACTCATAGCATATGCTAGAGCTGCATACCGTCTCAATAAGGACGGTCAGTCCGGATGTAAGACAGTATTTGATATCGCTCCCGCACTTCTCTCTCCCCTTTCAGGCGAAGAGATCAGGGCACATCTTCTCTGATAGAAAAAAACAGATATTTTAAAAGCCGGCCCATGTGGCCGGCTTTTTTATTTGGGAAAAGAAATGGCCGGGGTTAACCGGCCGGTCTTTCTTCAGGCGCATTTGAGGCGAAAGTCATGGATAAAGTACCTGGCGTATTCAGACCACATGCGGTATCTCTTACAGAAGTCAGGTGAAGCGATCACATTGTAGATAAATGCATCTTCCGAGAGCCACTGCTCTTCCCTTTCCATAAAGTCGACTCTTATAAAGCCTTCTTCATCCCTGGTCAGGATATTGTTTTCTATATCGAACCTGATCCTGCCGATCATATCCTGTACGGCCCGGGATTCCCTCTTCTTCATTCTCTCCGCAATAAGATATAAGTTTCTCATAATAATGCTCCTTTCTTCCCTTAAGCCGTAAGAGGCAGATCATCTATGCTGATATTTACGACTTCCGCCTTCTTAACCGTTCTTGTTGTGAATGTATGATCTGCATCTGCGCCGAGATAGAAGTTGTAGCAGCTCATAAAGATGTCATGAAATTCATCATCGTTGTTGAGCAGGTCATTTATCTGGGCATAGGAATATGTTCCGTCGATATCGTCCATATGAACGATAATGGCCCGGTCTCCTCCGGCAGGTACTATAAGACCTGCTTCGATAGCGTTTCTGATCTCTTCTGAATAATCGGTATGAGTGATATTAAACTTGTTCATGGTCAATACCTCCTGTACATTTGTTCTTTTATGTTCTCATTATAACAGGGATATTGTCCGTTTTATAGTGCTATTTATTGATTTTCCAAATATTTTTTCAGATTTTCAGCAGAATCAAAGATGATATCCGCCCCATTTTCCTCCAGGAAAGCCCTGGTCTTAAACCCCCATGAAACGCTTATGCTGTCGATATTTGCGTTCTTTGCGGTATGGATATCCACCTCCGAATCCCCTACCAGGGCACATTTGTTCTTTTCTATACCGGAACGTTCTATAAGGCCGTTTATTACAGTGGGGTCGGGTTTTAAAGGAATTCCTTCAGTATTTCCCCTTACTTCATCGACAAGTCCCGGGAAACAGTGTCTGATCAGTATTTCTGAAGGGGCAGCCGGCTTGTTGGTGAGTATATATATCTTTACTTTTCTTTCCTTGAGAGTCTTTAAAAGATCTGTTATCCCCTTATAGGGCCGGGTATTATCGGTACAGTGTTCATCATAAAAACTCATGAACTCCCGGTAGATCCTGTCCTTATCTACTTCTCCGTCATCTTTGGTGCTTCTTTCTATCAGTTTTCTGATACCGTTCCCCACCATGGCCTTTACCATCTCCAAAGGCTGGGGATCTAATCCGCATACTTCCCTGGCGTGGTTCATGGCAATGGCCAGGTCCTCGATAGTGTCGAGGACCGTCCCGTCAAGATCAAAGATAAGGAGATCGTATCTCATATCAGATCTGGTGCTTTACGACCTGGTATTCATCATAAGGTCTGAAAAATGGACAGTCTTTATTTCTCCGGGTCTGAAGTCTCTCAAACTCGTCCTCATCGATATTCGCGTCACAGTAGTAACCATCCGTGATCTCATCGTAGTTATAGAACATGCATTTATCACAATCTGCCATAAGAAGAATATACCACCTGTTTAATCCTTATTAAAGTATCTGTCGAGTATTGGTCTGTCCGTATTTTCTCTGCTGTATTTCTTCCGGTACCTTATATCCCTTATAAAGCCGATAGCTGACCAGGGTCCGAAGATGGCCTTCTTAAAGCTTCCTTCCCCGTTTTCCCCGTCATACCAGTCCTCAACCCTTCTCCAGGTATCATCGTTGGAACTCTTATTCCAGCTCCAAAGAGTAACGTCCTGGGATCCGGGCACCAGTTTAAGGCCTTTGTAGCCGGGAACCTGTACTACAGGCATTCCTGAATACAGAAGAGCTGCCTTTATCCAAAGATCGTCTGCCGTCATTACACATGTCGTTTTCATCAGGCCAATATCAAAGATGTCTTTTTTCAGTTTTTTAGGTTCAAAAATGGTACCCGCCCCGTTGGTGGAGAGAAGCTCATCAGATTCCCTGTCTATCAGGATCTTCTGCTGGATAAACCATTCGTTATAGGGTCTGAATCCGCCTTTCCTGTCAGGAATGATCAGGTGGGTACGCATGGCAGATACCGCTCCGGGATGCTTGAACCAGGAAAGAAGAAGCTTCACAGTCATAGATTCATCATGAAGGATATCATCATCCACCGTTATTACCAGATCATCTTCAAACTCCCTGAAGGCACACAGGTACTTTTTGTGGGGACCGGCATCTTCTGTCCATCTTACATCTACCTGCCCACTGTCTGTCATTTCCCGAAGATCGTTTGAAAAGCTCCCGTCTCTTTCCGGATACTGCTCTTTCGCCAGATAAAGAACTATCTTGTCGGCGGGTATCTTCTGACCTGTAAGTGTCTTTATGGAATAGGAAATATGATCCTTTCTTCCCGGGAAAGAAGCCAGAGAAAGAATGATCTTCCTCTCACCTTCAGGATCCTTTTTATTCTCGATGAAATAGGAGGCCATATCATTCAAAAGAAGCTCAAAGTGCCCCGGACAGCTGTAATGACCTATGCCGAGTTCAGACTTTCCTGAATAAGCCATTACAGCCTCCCTGATCATCTTCTTTTGGCTTTCATCCGCTTCATATCTTTCAAGCTTATGGCACGGAAAGCTTATCCAGGGTTCGCCGAAAAGCCTCATCGTGGATATCCGTCCTTTTGCAAAAAGGCTCAATGCTGCGCAGCCGATGATATAGTGATCCGGATGCTGTTTTTCAGCTCTGGCGGGGATCAATGTGCAGACCACACATCTTCCGTCAAACTTTTTTATGTGCTTTTCTATCAGATTACAGCCATCTTCCAGGTCCGCCTCTTTGTCTGTCATTCTGTCTTCGTCGATATGGATATTATCTTCAGAAACACCCAGTGCCCTGCAGCTGTTCTTAAACTCTTCATCCCGGTACTTTGTTTTTTGTTCCGGAGAAAGATCAAGATCATCCCTGATCCTGCATTTGGAGCCATCGGTACATAAGATTACATGGACATCCATTCCAGTCGACACCGATCTAACAATATCGGCTCCCATTATAAGAAGTTCATCATCCTGATGGGGAGAAAAATAAAGTACAGTCTTATTCAATCTGTTCTGTCTCCTGGATCATTATTACCTGAAGATATTATCATTATCTGTTTCTTGATAAAAGTTTCAGCAGATGATCTTTTCAAACTCATCTTCAGGCATGGGTTCAGCGAAATAGAAACCCTGGAAGAGCTTACAGCCCATACCGGAGAGCATATCATGCTGCTCTTTTGTCTCAACGCCTTCGGTCAGGGATGATATACCCAGATCCTCCGACAGGTTGATGATATTCTGAAGGATGGTCTTCGCCTTGGCATCGTCCTCTGCCTTATTAAGGAACTTCATGTCGATCTTAAGCACATCCACCGGCAGATCCTTGAGCATATTAAGGGATGAGAAACCGCTTCCGAAATCATCCATCT
>JAGAFH010000240.1 GCA_017612755.1 Clostridiales bacterium | reverse complement strand
TAACGATCAGTATGTTGACATGTATGAGGCCGGTATCGTGGATCCTGCCAAGGTTACACGTTCTGCTCTCCAGAATGCCGCTTCTGTATCATCCACGCTCCTTACAACGGAAGCACTTGTTACCGATATTCCCGAACCCGAGCCCGCACCGGCTCCCGCTCCCGGAATGTACTGATAACTGATAAAGTCCTTGAAAAGGCCCGCCTTCAGCGCAAGGCGGGCTTTTCTTTATAATTTCACTTATTTTCGCGGACTTTTATGCTATTATATTCACGGTAGTATGAGGAGAATATATGGAAAATCTGTTTTATGAGAATATTGTAAAGCGCGATAACGGCAGGCTTGGCAAGCTGTTTTCCGTAGTTACGGTCATTGCGCTTGTAATATTCATTATCTTTTTTACTCTGATACCTATGCTTTTCGGTTACAATATCATCTTTGTTACCGGAATGCTGTCTTTCGGCCTTTCTTATCTTATATACAGGCTCATTAAGAACCAGAACAAGGAATATGAGCTGTCTATAGTAAATGACCAGTTTACGATCACAAGGATCACAAACGGTAAGAAGAGAGACCTTCTTGTGGATACATCCATCAGGGATTGCGAATATATAGGCCCCGTTACATCTGACAGATATAATGATGACCTTCAAAACAGTTCATATTGCCTCAACTGTACCGATGTAAGGGAACCTGCGGGGGAGGACTACTGGTATCTTTTCTGCGGTGAATCCTCTTACAAATATATGGTCAAATTTAATTACGAGGAAGAAATGTATGAGTTGTTCAGAAGATACAATATCAGAAGAACATACAGAATCACATGATCATTCGGATATGAGCTTTTATGTCAGGGGCACGGACTGCGGAGTAAACAGTTGTGTCCTTCCTAATATCCTGCTCGGAATGATCCAGGAAACAGCTGACAAAGGGGCTACGGACACAGGCTTTGACAGAAATTACCTCTACGGCCTGGGTGCCTGCTGGATCGTCCTTCGGATGAGGCTCCATATTATACGGCTTCCGAAATGGCGTGAGACAATTACCATCAGGACCTGGTCCACCGGAGTGGACAGGATCTCTTTTGACAGGGAATATGAGATCTTCGGTGAAGACGGAGGCCTTATCGGCTATTGCACTTCGATCTGGATCCTGGCAGATATCAATACCCACAGGCCCCTGATCCCCGGGAAGATAGAAGGACTGGCCCCCACCATTTCCCAGAGCGACAGGCTCGTTTACGGTTCTAAATGCCCTAAGACCTCCATGCCCGACAGATCTGAGTTCACAGGTGACCCAGTGATCATTAAGTATGCGGACTATTCTGAGCTTGATCACAACCACCATGTTAATAACTCCAGGTATCTGGCCTGGGCCTACGATGCCATGAGCAAATACGGTATCGACCTGGAAAAGGCGGAGGATATAATGATCAGCTACTTCTCCGAAGTAAAGGCGGGGGAAAAGGTAGAGATCCATATTCTGGAGGAAAAGGAGCAGAATACCTGTAAGATATACGGTTTCAGGGGAGAAGGGGACAAAGTCTTCTCAGTGGAAATAAACCTTTCAGTTTGAAACACTTTTATATTATAATATATGGCGATGTGTAAAAAATGGAGGCAGCTTTAAAATGATCGAGATCACAAATCTTGTCAAAAGATATGGCGACAAGAAAGCAGTCAATGGAATAAGCTTCACCGTACAGAAAGGTGAAGTCCTTGGATTTCTCGGCCCGAACGGCGCAGGAAAATCTACAACTATGAATATCATCACGGGATATCTATCTTCAACTTCCGGAACAGTCAAGGTCAACGGCCATGACATCCTGGAAGAACCTGAAGAAGCGAAGAAGTGCATCGGTTATCTTCCGGAACTTCCGCCCCTTTATCTTGATATGACAGTACTTGAGTACTTAAACTTCATGTGCGACCTTAAGAAGGTTCCCAGGGCAGGCCGTAAGGAGATGCTGGCCAAGATCCTTTCCATGGTCAAGATCGTGGATGTGGCAGACCGTCTGGTCGGTAACCTCTCAAAAGGTTATAAGCAGAGAGTAGGTATCGCCCAGGCTCTTATCGGAGATCCCGAGATCCTGATACTGGATGAGCCCACTGTAGGACTTGACCCCAACCAGATCCTGGAGATCAGAAAGCTCATCAGAAATCTCGCCAAGGATCATACTATCATCTTAAGTTCACATATCCTTTCCGAGGTTCAGGCAGTATGTGACAGGGTCGTCATCATAAACCACGGCAAGGTTGCTGCCATCGATACCATCACTGACCTGAGCAAGAAGCTCAGCGGTTCTTCCAAGCTGCTCCTGTCCTTCAAGGGTTCAGTAAAGGACGTTAAGAATGCCCTTCAGGCTCTTCCCGGTATCAGCGGTATAAATGAGAGAGTCTCTGACAGTGATATACACGAGATCGATATTACGGTCTCTAACGAAAAAGGTTCTGATGTCAGGACTTCTATCTTCTATGCAATGTCAAAGGGAGGATGGCCTATCCTTGAGTTCCGTTCTCTCGATCATACTCTTGAGTAAGTATTCCTCATCATTAATTCGGCCTGATATTTGGAGGAAAATATATGTTTGCAGTCTATAAACGTGAATTCTTTTCATATTTCAGATCTCCCGTAGGATATATCGCCCTGGCGCTCTTTTCCTTTCTTTCGGGACTTCTGTTCATCAACCAGTTCGGTTCCGGTGCCATCAGCATCTCCAGCGAGATAATCTCGCTGAGGTCTTTCTTTGTTGTTATCATTCCCGTTATAACAATGGGCCTTTTCGCTGAGGATAAGAAGAGAGGTACAGAGATCCTTTTCTATACTAATCCCCTGTCTCTTTTTGATGTTGTCCTCGGAAAGTTCTTTGCTGCTTTATCCCTTCTGGGCGTTATGTTCCTGAATGTTATCGTTCATATGATCATTACGGCAGTAAATAAAGGCGTTGTCGATATCGGTACCTGGGGTTCGGTCATCGTTTATTTCTTCCTGGCCATTCTCTTTATCGCCATCGGCATCTTTGCATCAGCTCTTACAGACAGCCAGATCATCTCGGCTATCCTTTCTTTCATTATCATCCTTATCATCCAGCTGATCTCAACCATCAGCACTCTTGCTTCTTCATCAGTTTCATCATTTCTTTCCGGAAAGATGTTCTCCATGGATGCAGAGAAGGTAAGTAAGGCTGTTGAAAAAGTATCTAACGGCATCAAGTGGCTGGATCCCTTTGCCAAGACCCAGGATTTCAGATATGGAATCTTCTCTGTAGCACCCCTGGTATTCTGCCTTTCCGGTGCACTGATCTTCCTGTATCTTACGTACAGAGTCCTTGAGAAGAAGCGCTGGGCGCAGAACTGATCAGGAGGGTGTAGAAAAATGAGCAAAAAAGATTTAAAGACAAAAGCAGGCGGTGAGAAGGAGAAGCTGGAGAAGGATAAGAGATCCAAGACTCTTCAGATGTTCTCCGTAGCTTCCGTCATCATACTTATCGTAATTGTATTATTCGTTAACATCATCTTTGACGTTATCATCGGAGACAAACTGACCTTTGACTTTTCGGCTACAGGCCAGAACTCCATATCCCAGGTTACAGAGGATTATCTTGATTCTCTCCCTGCGGATACACATGTCAGGATCGTCGGTCTTATGGACAGGCCCGTAAACCTTAAGGATTCTCCTTATGAATATATCGTGCCCCTTCTTGATGATTACCAGGCAAAATCAAATGGAAAGATCACTGTTGAATATGTAAATCCCGAGACATATCCTTCCATCATCAATGAACTTGATCCTGACAGCATGTATGATCTGAATGCCAATACATATGTTGTTAACTGTAACGGCAGATCTTCCGTCATCAGTCCCATCGACTGTTTCTCCTATGATCAGGAATACCTTTCATACGGTCAGTATCTGCCTACCGGAAACCTTGTAGAGTCCACATTTACAAATGCTATCGTTAACCTTACAAGAGGCTTTACATCCAAGGCTTATTTTGTAACCGGTCTCAATAATACCGATGAGCACAAGATGCTCTCCAATATCCTTTCAGGACTTGGGATCGATTCAGATGATCTTGTATCTTCCGATTCCTTTGCTATCCCCGGTGACTGTGACCTTCTTATCGTCGCTGGTATCAATACCGATATCTCCGAGAGCATGCAGGTTGCTATGATCGATTATCTTAACGAAGGCGGTAAGATGATCGTTGCAGTAGATTACTACACCAATGCTACCGAGACTTATCCCAGACTTAATGCAGTCCTTGATTTTATGGGCCTTGCCGTTGATTCAAAGGTAATCTACGAGAATGATCCCAATTATGTCCTTTCACAGGAGAACTTCGAATCTATCGGTGTTATCCTTGCCGACACGACTCCCGTAAGGATACAGTATGCAAGACCTGTCACGGTCAACAGCATGCACTCTTATGTGCTCCCTCAGGGCATTATCGCAACTTCAGATAAAGCAACCACTGTTTACTATGATGAAGAGACAGGGAAGATGATGACATTTGCCAACGAGTCCCAGTATTATGTGGGAGCTTATTCCACATATGACGGTATGGCCGAACCCCCTGAGATGTATGTTTTCGGTACTACGAACTTTACATCTGACGGATATATCGGATCTTACGGATATAATGATCCCAACGCAGTCTATATCAAGGGCGTTATCAGGGACCTGGTAGCTGCTGATGATACTGTATTCGTTGATTCCAAGCCTCTTGCCAACTATTCCATCGATACTACGAAGGTTACAAGTTCTTCCGTAACCACGATGACATTCGTACTGATGGTCATCATTCCTCTGGCATTTGTCATTACAGGAACCATCGTATACAGAAAGAGGAAAAACCTCTGATCCTAATTAGAACAGGAACGTAACAGAAAAATGAAATCTTTTAAGAAACTCATCCTTCCTCTTGCAATAATGGTGGCTTTGATCTTAGCCGTCGTTATTTGGGCTGTCTGCTTTAAAGATAAGGGCGACACCACAGAGGAATCGTATAATTCAACAGTTCTCGGACTTACTCCTTATGATGTAAAGACCATCAGGATAAATAAGACCAATGGTCCCGATCTTGCTTTTGAATCTAACTTCAGCGAGACAGATGAGCAGATCTGGACTTACACCGGTGAAGAGGATTCTACAGATGCGGAGCTTTCACAGATTAACGTAACGTCTTATGTATACATCCTCTGCAGCTTTACTGTTAATTCAAAGGTGGCAAATCCGGGAGATCTTTCCGAGTATGGCCTTTCCGAGCCTGAGTATACTATCGATATAACTACTCATGACGGACAGTCCCACAAGATCCTGATCGGAGATCAGACTTTTGACAATTCCAGCTGCTATATGATGATCGACGATGACCCCAGTGTTTATACGGTGGCTGTTATCAAGAGAGTCTATTGTGAATATAAGCTTATCGATTTCCTCAGCACACAGCTTCTTAATATCGATTATGCGGATGTTGCCACTGTCGGTTTTGACAGGAATTCCGATAATACACATCTCCTTGCCCAGGTGGATGTTAACCCTGAGACCGGTGTTCCGAATTATTATATGATCGAACCTTTCAAGATCGAAGGAAGTCCCTATTTCAGCAATCTTATCGAATATGCTGCAACGTTGGAGATCTCCAGCTTTATAGAGATAGAAGAGGATTCTCTCGCTGAGTATGGTCTTGATGATCCTGAGTACAAGTTTACTTTCAACATGAAGACCGGTCAGACTATCGAGATCAACCTTTCTGCTGATATGGGCGGTATCTATTATGGTACATGTACCGGTATCGACGGTTATTTCCAGCTTTCCACAATGCAGATGAAGGGACTTGATTATTCACTTCTTTCCCTTATCGATACCTATCTGTGCTATAACACGGCTTCAGAGATCTCATCTATCACATGTACATATGGAGACGAAGAGTTTACACTG
>JAGAFH010000239.1 GCA_017612755.1 Clostridiales bacterium | reverse complement strand
TCTTTATGGATATCGGAGGTATGCCGGTCATCGAAAGGACCATAAGATCCTTTTCGGGCACTGATGCCCGGATAGTCCTGGCCACCAATGAAGAGAACCTGCCTGCCCTCACATCCCTGGCAGAACGGTATCCTTCCGTCAGGAAAGTTGTCTTAGGGGGAGCCTCAAGGACCGAGTCGGTCTACAAGGGTTTTCAGGCTCTGAAGGAACTTGGAGCATCAGATGATGATATGGTCTTCATCCACGACGGCGCCAGATGTCTTCTTTCCCCCGAAGTCATCGCAAACTGCATCGAGGGCCTTAAGAAAAATGATGTTTGTGTAGCAGGAGTCGCTGCCAAGAATACCATAAAGACCGTTAAGGACGGATATGTGGATAAGCTTCTTGACAGGTCATCACTGGTGGAGATCCAGACTCCCCAGTGCTTCAGATACCATATCCTTAAAAAGAGCTATGAAAACGCCATAGAAAAAGGAATAGAAGCTACTGACGATACAGCCCTTTCTGAAGCTATAGGCATTCCCACCCTTATCGTCGAAGGAGATTACAGGAATATAAAGATCACTACTCCTGAGGATATCCTCATCGCCTCATCACTGTTAAACTCCAACAAATAAACCTTTTTAAATTTGTTAAAATTTTCTTGAGCAGTCGTACCGGTCTCTGTGATACCATTTCACCATGGGGAGGTATGAGCCCGATGACAATAAAGAAGACAACTGTTATTACCAAAAAAGGGACCAATAACATCAGCCGTATCTTTGCTATCATAAACTGCGCCGGAATGGGCGATGAGCTTCTGGCCGACAACGGTGAATTCGTTCCTCTCGAGAAGATGCTCAAGACCTTCCAGGACTTTGCCAATGTGCTCTTCATCCCCGGTGTTTCCCTTATGGGCATCATCGTAGCAGATAAGAAAGACATCTATCCCATAAGAAAATTCGTAAAGAACAACAATATCATCTTTGTTGATGAGAAGAGGATCGTCATGGGAGGAAAGGACCGCATCGAATCTACCGCCAAAGGTCTGGAAGAGCTTGATCATATGCCCTTCCCTCCAACTAAGCAGGACATTATCCTCATCCACAGCGGAGCTTACTACAATGTTGATAAGGAGACTCTCATTAACTGCTTCAATAAGAGCGTGACCTGTGAAGTATGTGCGGCAGCTATCATGGAAGAACCGTCATCCGTTCCCGCTCCTGCGGCAGCTGTCCAGGATAATGTCCCCTCTGAACCTCAAAGGCCTGCAGGCCGCCCCGGAGGCGCTTCAAGATATGTCAGACCCATCGATACGGGTTTTGCTCCGGGATCCGCAGCTCCGGCTCTTAAGAGAAGCGTGATAACATCAGCGACCCCGAAGATTACCAAAAACGTTTCTGAAGTATGTTATCCCCAGTGCTTCAGGTATGAGATCATCATGAATTCATACGTAAAAGCTATCTCCGGCAATATCACGGAAGATGACGACGTATCCCTTTCTGCAAGGATAGGAAAGCGTGCCCTGTATGCAGAGAGCACGCCTTCAAATACAAAAGCTATTAAGTGACCACCATCAGATGACAGGAACTTTGAATGTCATGCAGGCGAACACCTGTATGCCTTCTCCTTTGCCAAATCCGGTAAGGCCTTCGCCGGTAGTAGCAGTGATACCGATCTTCCCGGGATCAATAGAAAGAAGATCGGAAAGCTTCTCCCTGATCTGGGGGATAACATCCTTGAGCTTGGGTCTTAAGCATTCTATGGTAAGGGAAAGATGGGTGATCTTTACATTTCCCAGATCTGACAGGGCTTCCTCAAGGTAGACCCTGCTGTCCGTTACACCCTGTCCGAGGCAAAGCTCGTCTGCCTTTCCTCCCAGGATATTTATACCCGTATATCCGGAGACGGCATTTGTGATGGCATGCAGGATAACATCACCGTCACTGTTGGCTGAGATCTTTCTGTCGAAGGGGACCGGGCATCCTCCCAGCATGATAGTGTTAAAACCTTCCACCGTGCCTTCTTCAAATCTGTGGCTGTCCTGCCCAATAGTCATCACATATTCATATTCCATAACATTTCTCCTGTCATTCAAGTTTTGTCATATCAGGGGTATACCCGTTTTCAGAGATCCATAAGGTAACGTCACTGATGCTCCAGACTTCCCTGTTCTGACCTTCAAAGGCAGATACTTTATTTCCTCCTGATGATATCACAAACTCGGGAATAGCCTCGACACCATAAGCGGTAACAATATCCCTCTGCTGCAGGGAATCAACGGCAACAACAAGGATCTGTCCGTCCAGTGTCTGGGCCAGATCTTCAACACCTGCAGTGATACCGTTGTGGTCCGTTGCCGTAGACGAATAAAAATACAGAAGCAGCGGCATCTCCTGCTGGGCCTTCAACGCCTCAAAATCTGTTACTTCCCTGTACTGGATACCATATGCCCCGTCTTCTCCCTCCACCGGCTCATAGACCATGGCGCAGACCGGACTGTCGTAGGAATATTTACCGAGACAGTCGTTGTAAGACTTCTGCGGCTCATCCTTACCACAGGATACGAGGAAGAGAACAAATGGCACCACCAGGATCAGCGATAATACTTTTGATCTGTATCTCACAGTAATGCCTCTATCTTTGAGATCGTATTTTCCAGGGATATACCCTTAATGTCTTCTGCTTTACCGCTGTCCACAAGAGAGGTGGCTGCGCTGTCCAGGGGAAGGGTGTCCAGGATCTCGAGGCCTGCCTTGGAAGCGGCATTTCTAAGCTCCTCATCGTCTCCGAAAAGGGAGATCTTCTCGTCACAGTGAGGGCATTTGATGTAGCTCATATTCTCTACAAGCCCCAGGATATCCACATTCATCATATTGGCCATATTTCTTGCCTTGCTGACTATCATGGATACCAGATCCTGGGGTGTCGATACCAGTACGAGACCATCTACGGGAATAGACTGGAAGACCGTCAGTGGTACGTCACCTGTGCCCGGGGGCATATCGATAAGAAGAACGTCCAGCATCCCCCAGTCCACATCTGTCCAGAACTGCTTTACAAGGCCGGAGATGACAGGGCCTCTCCAGACTACAGGGGCCTCCTCGTCATCAAGAAGAAGGTTAAGGCTTACGGCCTTGATGCCGCCTTTTGTAACGGCGGGAACGATCCTGTTCTCATCTGTAGCCACCAGCGTTTCGTGAAGGCCAAAGGACTTGGGGATCGAAGGTCCCGTCACATCAGCGTCCATAAGACCTACCCTATATCCCTTCTTTGAAAGGGCAACAGCAAGCATGGATGAGACAAAAGACTTTCCTACTCCCCCCTTACCGCTGCAGAT
>JAGAFH010000029.1 GCA_017612755.1 Clostridiales bacterium | reverse complement strand
ATATTGGCCATATTTCTTGCCTTGCTGACTATCATGGATACCAGATCCTGGGGTGTCGAAACCAGTACGAGACCATCTACGGGAATAGACTGGAAGACTGTCAGGGGAACATCACCCGTGCCCGGAGGCATATCGATAAGAAGGACATCCAGCATTCCCCAGTCCACGTCTGTCCAGAACTGCTTAACAAGTCCTGATATAACAGGTCCTCTCCAGACAACGGGAGCCTCCTCGTTATCCAGAAGAAGGTTGAGACTCACAGCCTTGATACCGCCTTTTGTAACAGCGGGAAGGATCCTGTTCTCATCTGTTGCCACAAGCATCTCGTGAAGACCGAAGGACTTGGGGATCGAAGGTCCCGTTACATCAGCGTCCATAAGGCCTACTTTATATCCTTTTTGGGAAAGGGCTACTGCCAGCATTGATGAGACGAAGGATTTTCCGACTCCTCCCTTACCGCTGCAGATACCGATTACTTTCTTAATATCCTTGTTTCCCTCTCCCCTCTTTTCCTTCTCAAGTGAAGGGCAGGAATCCTGTGATTTGCATCCGCTCTTTGACGGACATGATTCGCATGCTGAACTCATTTTTTCCTCCTGTTATCCTTAAAACTTAAAAAGTTCCGCTTTTCCGTTTTCGATGATTATATATGACGGCTTTGTTCCGTCCTTGGGGATCGAAGGCGATCCCGGATTCATAAACCTTATTCCCTGCTCCTCCTTATCCAGCGCTACATGGGTGTGGCCGTAAAGGAAGATATCCCCGGTTCCCAGGAAGGGAGGGAGTTTTTCCGGAGTATAGTGATGGCCGTGGGTGGCAAAGATCACCTGACCTTCCTCCACCAGATAGACATACTCTGCCATTATGGGGAACTCCAGGACCATCTGGTCCACTTCCGTGTCACAGTTGCCCCTGACTGCCAGGATCTTATCCCTGTACCCGTTTAAGAGAGCTATGACTTCCTTGGGCTCATAGTCTGAAGGAAGATCGTTCCTGGGACCGTGATAAAGGATATCTCCCAGCAAGAGGAGCTTGTCGCAGCCCAGCTCATTAAACTTATCCGTCACCATCTTTGCGGCTCCTATGGAGCCGTGGATGTCTGATGCAGCCATTATCTTCATTTCTTTTCCTCTTTCTCTATATCGGATGCGGCGTCATAGGTATCATCATAATGATCTTTCAGATATCTGATAGTCTCGTCAAAATCATCGTCTTTATTCGTCCTGATTATACTGATAAGGCGGAGCTCAGGTGCCTTGATCTTTCCGAAGGTGGCCAGGATCTTCTCCCCTGCCGCGTCACGGGTCTTAACGATAGTCTCCTTGCCGGAAGAAACATAAGATCCCAGAAGTTCCCTCTCCTCTGCCCTGTTCTTTCTTGCCAGTTCCTTTTCTTCTGTCCTGTGCCTGGTATAAAGATCCCTGAACTCGTTATAGTTGGCGGTGGTAGTCTCCACAGCAGGAGTAGTCTTGGTAACGATGGTATCGACCGTTCCGTATATCTGGGATCCGATCTTGTCTGATGCCTTCCTGATGCCGCCTGAAATGCTGGATATGAACCTTACCTTCTTGTTGAATTCAAAGATGGATGCGACCGATACGATAAGATCCACCAGGAGAAGAAGGGAAAGGACCATCACAACAATGATCCTTACGGGAACGACCGTATGGGATATGATCTCATTTACGGTAGGATAGAGAAGGTACATTCCCAGGGAGCAGGCAATACCCCAGTAGATAGCAAAGCGGAGGCAGATAAAGCCCTTAAAGTTGTACTTGTAATCAGAATAATCCCACCACCTCAGATGGAAGATCCAGTAGAGGATCACTCCTGCCAGGAGCTCAACCGTGGTGGCGATCATGGAAGATCCGAAGAACAGAAGAGGAAAGTTATCCATCATGGGAGCAAAGAACCATACGACTCCGTAGAATCCCAGTCCGTAAACAGGACAGTGGGGGCCGTTAAGGAAACCTCTGTTTATAAACTTTCCTTCGGTGATACCGTAATAGATAACTTCGACTACCCAGCCTACAAAGCCGTAGATGAAGAACATGATCATGGAATCTATAAACGGGAAAGGCAGGCTCATGCACCCTCCTTAACAGACTTCATAACGTGATAGCCTCCGGATATCTCCAGTGTCTCGCAGTTGCCGAACAGTTCCTCCAGTTTCTTAAAGGAGGAAGGAGCTCCCTGCTTTCTCTGAAGCACCACATAGATGGTAGATCCGGGGTTCATATGCTCAAAGGCCTGATCATAAAATGCAAAGACTGTCTTCTTCCCTGCCCTTACGGGAGGGTTGGTGATAACAACATCAAACATCTCACCTTCTCCCAGGGCGGACAGCACGTCACTTTCAACGCACTTTTCTATCTTCACCCCGTTAAGGGAAGCGTTCTCTTTACTTAAGGCAACGGCCCTTCTGTTTACATCCACCTGGGTGATCTCAAAGTTCACGAAAACAGAGGCCATGACAGTGCCGACTACCCCGTAGCCGCATCCCAGGTCCAGAAGCTTTTCGCCTTTTCTGGCGCCTCTGTCCTTAATGTCTTTTATGGCAGAAGAAAGGAGTACATCCGTACCCTTGTCCACTTCGGATCTGCTGAATACATCGGAATCCGTAACAAAGCGGAAATCCCTGCCATACTGCCTGTAACCTATGTTCCTGCGGTCTGATCTTACCGAAGGATCGTTGTCGAAATAATGGGCCATATATTTACATCATGGAACGGATGCGGTCGTTGATCGAGCAGATGGCTGCCGTTCTGTTCCAGGGCATCTCGGGGCACTGGATGAGACCGTTCTCGATAGCATCCTTACAGCCTTTCACCTCAAGGGAATAGCCGCTCAGGCCCTCCTGATCATATGCCTCCACAAGGGCACCCGTATCGTCATGAAGTTCTATCCTCTCGTAATTATTGATATTAAAGAGCTTGATGTAGCCCTTCTCGCCTACAATGGCTCCGTCCCTGTCCGTAAGGGAACTCATTGTAACATAGCTGGATGAGATAGCTCCGTCTCCCTGGGGACCCAGGATGTAAGTTACATCCCTGTCTATTCCGTTGGAGAGCTTTCTTGCATATACGGACTTGGGCTCAATATTCTCTCCCAGGATGCTGACTGCCAGATGGGTAGTATAAACTCCCAGATCAAGGTAGGCGCCGCCTCCGAGGGCAGGATCCGTAAGCCTCTTAACATTTTCGATGTTATATCCCAGGTTGGAAGAGATATATCTTACAGAGCCGATCTTTCCTTCCCTTACCCATTTGAGCATGGTCTTATGAAGGGGCATAAAGGCTGTCCACATGGCCTCACAGACGAACACGCCTCTGTTCTTTGCTTCAGTGAAGATGCTGTCCGCCTCAGCCCGGCTCATGGTGAAGGGTTTTTCGATGAGTACGTTCTTACCAGCCTTGATGCAGGTAAGGGCATTTTCGTAGTGGTATGTATTGGGGGTTGCCACGTAGATGAGATCCAGCTCATCCATGTAGGCGAATTCCTCATAGGAACCTACCGGCTTTGCCTTGGGGCAGTTCTTTTTGACGAAGGCCTTTGCCCGGTCCAGATCTCTGGATGCGACAGCATAGACACAGGCGCCCCGGAGTTCCTTTATTGCCTCAGCCATCTTGGTGGCTATAGAACCGGTTCCGATGATACCTACATTAAACATACTCTTCACCTTCTTTTTAAATAAACGCTACCCGTTAATTTTATTGCAATACTGTTAAAAGTGTCAATTGAGCTTTGTTTGTTCAGAAAGTAGAATCATTGTGAAATAAGTATCAGAGAGGAAAAAGATGGGAAAGATCTACGTTATCGGACATAAGAACCCTGACACGGATGCCGTCGTATCGGCGATGGCTTATGCAGCTTTGAGAAATGCCACGGGAGACCGGGAATACGAAGCGGCAAGGATAGATCATGTGACCGATGAGACAAAGAGGATGCTCAGCAGGTTTGATCTTCAGTCCCCTGTCAGGATCAAGGATGTAAGGACCCAGGTCAGCGATATCGATTTCGATACACCTCCCGCTTTGGAACCCACCGTCACATTAGACAGGGCCTGGAAGATCATGGACGAGCAGAAGACCACATCCATTCCCGTGGTCAATTCCGACGGCACTCTTTTCGGCACCCTCTCTGCCGGCGACATCGCCACATATAACATGAACACCATCTCGGATCCCCAAGTATCCGATTTACCTATATTCAACCTTCTTGGAGTAATAGAAGGACGGATCTTAAACGACAGCAAGGCCACGGCCGATGCCATCTCCGGCAGGATCGTGGTTGCCCTTCCCCAAAGCGGAGGCGCCGGTCTTTTCGAGGGCAGTGATAATATCGTCCTCTGCGGTGACCAGCCTGATGTGATCATAAAGGCTATCGAAAACAAGGTATCCGCCATCATCCTCTGCGGCACAAATGTCACGGGAGAAACTGATCTTTGGAAGGACACTGACATCTGCGTTATCTACAGTCCCTTCGATGCCCTTAAGGTGTCCAAGCTGATCTACCAGTCAGCGCCCATCTCCCGGGCATGTAAGACAGGAGATATCGTCTGCTTCCACTTAAAGGACTATATCGACGATGTAAGGGAAAAGGTCCTTAAGAGCAGGTTCAGGAGCTACCCTGTACTGGACGAAAACGACAAGGTAGTGGGAACCCTCTCCAGATACCACCTGCTGCGTCCGAGAAAGAAGCAGCTGGTCCTTGTGGACCACAACGAGTCTGCCCAGGCTGTTCCCGGCCTCGACCAGGCTGAGATCTTAGAGATAATCGACCACCACAGGCTTGCAGATATCCAGACCATGCTCCCCATAAGCGTCAGGAATGAGCCTGTGGGAAGCACCACCACCATCGTGGCCGAGATGTACCAGGAAAACGGCGTTACGCCCACTCCTCAGATGGCAGGACTTATGGTCTCCGCCATCCTGTCCGACACGGTCATGTTCAAGTCACCTACCTGCACCAAGAAAGATATAGCCATGGCTGAAAGGCTCTCACGGATCGCCGGCGTATCCATAGAAGATATCGGCCACGAGCTTTTCGATACTTCAGCATCCGACAGCAAGACCTGCGAGCAGCTCATTGGCGCCGACTTTAAGGAATTCCATATTGCAGGCCAGACCCTGGGCGTATCCCAGATCATATGCGTTGATTCAAAGAAGATGCTGGAGAGGAAGGCGGAATTCCTCCAGACTATGCAGACAATGAAGAAACTGAACGGCTACGACATGATAATCCTCATGCTCACTGACGTTCTCATCGAAGGTACTGAACTTCTCTATATAGGAAACGACGACACTATCAGATACGCCTTCAACAGCGAACCTAAAGACAATCAGCTCTTCCTTCCCAAGGTAATGTCCAGGAAGAAGCAGATCATTCCCATGCTCACCGCCCTCTGGGGCTGACACAGGGGGACGTATCTCCAACTGGCACATTTTGGCACATGGGGACACATCTCAAAAAAGCAACCCCCATGATTATACGCTCCCTGCGAAAGCCGGGAGCTTTTAAATCTGCACAAAAAAACAGCTGCAAAATAGTACCATTTGATTAGCACTCTCCTGTTGACAGTGCTAATTAGAGGACTATAATCGTGTTCGAAAAAGGAACGAAGATCAAATAAAGGATCACGACCTCCGCTCCGAATGATCGGAAAACATCAGTAAAGGAGATGATATTATGTTATCCGGTATTTTTGGAGAAGATCTGTTTGATGAGTTTTGGGGATTCCCTACACACGAGCTTGCCAATATCGACAAGAGGCTTTATGGCAAGAATGCACGTCACCTGATGCAGACGGACGTCCACGAAAACGAGAACGATTATGAGATCGAGATGGACCTTCCGGGCTTCAAGAAAGACCAGATCAACGTCAAACTGGAGGACGGCTACATGACGGTAAGCGCATCGAAAGGTCACGAGGACAAGAAGGAAAAACATGGCAAGGTCATCCGTCAGGAAAGATATTCAGGCTCCATGCAGAGAAGCTTCTATGTAGGTGAACAGGTAAAGACCGAAGACGTGAAGGCCAGATTCGAAGACGGCGTCTTAAAGCTCAGCATCCCGAAGAAAGAACTTAAGGCTCTGCCTGCCAATAACACGATTGCCATTGAGGGTTAATGTCACATCCTCTGATAACAGAAAAGGACCGCTCCGGCGGTCCTTTTTTGTTATTACAGTTTGATCTGGTCCAATACCTTGGAGATGCTCTCATGGAAGACCAGTTCCGCCATCCTGTCAGCGGGAGTAGACTGTTTGTTTATTATGATCAGGTGCTTACCCCTGAAGCCCATGGCAAGGGATGCTGCGGGATTTACTACCAGGGATGTGCCTCCTATGATGAGACAGTCCGCTTCAGCTACCAGCTTAACGGAGTTTCTCCAGGCATCTGTCGGAAGGGATTCACCATATAAAGTGACATCAGGTCTTATCATGCCTCCGCAGATGCTGCATCTGGGAACCGGATCCTTTGATGCAAAGATGGCATCTTCGGGATATTTCTTCTTACAGCGCTTACAGTAGTTTCTCAGGGTGGATCCGTGGACCTCCTGGACATTCTTACTTCCTGCCTTCTGGTGAAGACCGTCGATATTCTGGGTAATGATGCCGTCCAGCTTTCCTTTCTTCTCCATCTCGGCCAGCTTAAGGTGGGCCTTGTTGGGATCTATACCGTCCACGTTCATCTTCTGTCTGTAGAACTCAAAGAAGACCTTGGGCTCGTCCTCAAGACAGTTGATGGACAGAAGATACTCGGGAGTATACATGTCGAACTGGACATCGTGCTGGTTGTAAAGACCGTCCTTGGATCTGAAATCGGGAATACCGCTCTCTGTGGATACACCTGCGCCTCCGAAGAAGACGATGTGCTTGCTTTCAGAAATGATCCTGTTTAATTCTTCATAATTATCCATTGAACTTTTCCTGCTGACTCTTGATCAGCTCTTCGTCGTCGAAGTAATTAATGCGCATTGCTGCTTTGACTTCGCTTAAAGTCTCGCCGGCCTTCTTTCTCGCTATATCAGTTCCTTTCTTAAGGATCTCATATACTGCAGGAATATCCTTCTGAAGTTCTGCTCTTCTGGCCCTGATGGGAGCCAGCTCTTCTTCCAGGACGTTTATAAGAAGTCTCTTGACCTTAACGTCACCGAGACCGCCTCTCTGGTAGTGCTCCTTCATCTCCTGAAGATTCTTGTAATCGGGAGCATACTTGGCAAAATGCTCATCCTTGGCAAAAGCATCAAGATAAGTAAATACAGTGTTGCCCTCAAGAGATCCGGGATCGGATACCTTAAGGTGGTTAGGATCCGTAAACATGCTCATTACCTTCTTGGAGACCTCTTCGGGAGTATCGGAAAGGTAGATGCAGTTTCCGAGGGACTTACTCATCTTAGCCTTGCCGTCAGTACCGGGAAGTCTTGAGCAGATCTTGTTATCGGGAAGGAGAGCCTGTGCTTCCACAAGTGTCTCTCCGTATGTGCTGTTAAACTTTCTTACGATCTCTCTTGCCTGCTCCAGCATGGGAAGCTGGTCCTCACCTACAGGAACAGTGGTAGCCTTGAAAGCCGTGATGTCAGATGTCTGGCTTATGGGATAAGTCAGGAATCCTACAGGGATGGAGGTCTCGAAGTTTCTAAGCTGTATCTCCGTCTTAACGGTAGGATTTCTCTCAAGCCTTGAAAGAGTTACCAGGTTACTGTAGTAGAAAGTAAGCTCTGTCAGTTCGGGCACTGCAGACTGGATAAAGATATTAGCCTTATCGGGATCAAGTCCTGCAGAAAGGTAGTCCAGGGCAACCTCTATGATGTTGTCCCTGATCTTATCAGGATTATCGAAGTTATCCGTAAGTGCCTGGGCGTCGGCGATCATGATATAGATCTCGTCGTACTCGCCGGAATTCTGAAGTTCTACCCTTCTTCTTAATGAGCCCACATAGTGACCTAAGTGAAGCCTTCCTGTGGGTCTGTCTCCGGTGAGTATGATCTTAGCCATTTTTATGATGCCTCCGTGGTTTTTCGCTTTCTTAATTCTATCAGATATCGAGCTTCATGTCGCCTGACTTGATCCAGCCCTTCTTTCTCATAAGCTCGGAGATACCGAGAGAAAGTGCTGCGGGAAGGATGAAATACATAAGGACGATCTCACCTACAACGATCCAGGGAGAAGTGGTCTCGATCATCGTGGTAAATGTGGAGATAGGTCCTACGAGACCTGAAGTACCCATACCTGAACCGACGGCATTACTTGTCATCTGGAATACCATCGTAGAAACGGGACCTAAGATGGCACTGGAGATGATGGCAGGAAGCCAGATCCTGGGATTCTTGATGATGTTGGGCATCTGGAGCATGGATGTTCCGAGGCCCTGGGCAAGAAGACCGTCCATCTTGTTCTCACGATAAGAGATAACTGCGAAGCCTACCATGTTGCAGCAGCATCCGATAGTTGCTGCGCCTGCTGCGATACCGCTGAGGCCCAGTGTAACGCCGATAGCTGCGGAAGAAATGGGAAGGGTGAGGAAGATACCCATGAGCACGCTTACGATGATGCCCATAAGAAGGGGCTGCTGCTCTGTTCCCCAGTTGATCATGCCGCCGAGCCATGTCATGAAGCGTGATACATAAGGACCAACGAGGATTCCGATAACAGCACCGGGAAGGACTGTGCAAAGAGGAGTTACGATAATATCCACCTTTGTCTTTCCTGCTACCATATGTCCGATCCAAATTCCGAAGATAGCTGCAAGGAAAGCACCGAGAGGCTCACCGGGGCCCTTGAAGTTCATAAGGCCTTCAACCAGCACTGTGCCTGCAAGAAGCTGTGAAGCATAAGCTCCGATCAGACCGCAGACAGCAGCAGATATAGTTACCAGAGGTGTCTCCTTAAACTTGATGGCAACTCCGAGTCCGATACCGGCACCCATAAGTGTCTGGGCCATCTTTCCGAAGAGCACCAAATATGTTCCGACAACGCCGGGGATATAACCGCCCAGCGTCGCTACTATAGTTCCGATGATAAGGGTACAGAAAAGACCTGTAGCCATTCCTGAAAGTCCGTCGATAAAGATCTTGCTCAGGATCTTCTTTGCCTTGGACTGCTCTTTTTTCTGTTCATTTTTCTTTTTACTGCTCATAACGACCCTCCGTTATTGAAAATCCAATACAATATATCACATCAGGCCCTGATATGCACTCAAATATCCTTTGATATTAGGGCTTTACGTACTATTTTGGCCTTTTCCCCAAAAAAGTCTGTAAAAAAATAGGGAAGTGAGTTTCAAATGACATGTCATGTCCGACTAAATCGGGGTTTTTGTCATTTTAGTCGGTCAGATTTACTGTAAATTTCCCAATTACCACCTCACCCGGGCAGAATATGAGCTTTTATGGCCTTTTGTTACAGACTAAAATGACCTATTTGCGGATTTAGTCTGTAAAAAATGGGAAAAACGGCAGTTTCCCCATAAAAAATGACCGACTAAACAGGGGAAAAACCTGATTTAGTCGGACAAGCTGTCTTTATATCTTCGGTCTTCTTAAACCTTGGCGACTACAGCGAAAAAAATAAGGTCCTTATCCGAATCGTTTACAAGGCTGTGACCCTGACCCTTGGGACAGTAGTAGCACTTACCTGCTTCGACCTTATCGCTTCCCTCGTCATTGATCATCGTTCCGTTGCCTTCGATAACATAGATCACTTCACAGTTTTCTGTATGTGTATGAAAACCGATGGACGCTCCGGGAATGAGCCTTCCCTTCATGATCTTGTTATATTCGTCGTCGAACATCTTTGCATTATATTCCTTCTCGCCGCCCTTAAAGTTGGGAAGGCACTTTTCTTCCATCTTTGTAAAATCGATAACCATGATAATTCTCCTTTGTTAGTTCGTATAAGTAATTCTATCAGAAAAAGGGCAAAGAAAAACCCGCAAGATGATCTTGCGGGTCTGGCTCCCCGAACAGGACTCGAACCTGTGACATTTCGGTTAACAGCCGAACGCTCTACCGACTGAGCTATCGAGGAATATTAAACCGGCAGCAACCTATCTTCCCGGGCCGTCTCCAGCCAAGTATTTTCGGCACAAACGAGCTTAACTTCTGTGTTCGGGATGGGAACAGGTGTGGCCTCGCCGTAATCACCGCCGGTATGGTTGAGGATATTACTTTGT
>JAGAFH010000238.1 GCA_017612755.1 Clostridiales bacterium | reverse complement strand
CCCCCTGAAGGTAAGCTCCTCCAGTATAGGGATAAAGATGACCGATCCTGCGAAACCGATGACCGCATCCCACCAGGGGACTATGGAGGATTCCACGCTACTGTATCTGTCTACCGATTCCGTGTAGTCCTCCAGGGCTTCCTGTACGGGAGCAATGCTCTCGGCGATATATCCCACCAGCATAAGGAACAAAGTGACAAGGCCTATCATCCCCACTGAGATGGCAACGAGAAGCAATGCCTTGCTTACAGGCAGCTTCCCGTTCATGATGAGCTTATCTCTTTTGATGGTGACAATCTTATAGTAAACGTACATTATGCCTGTGGTGACAAGGGCATAGACCAGTGTGATGGTACCCTCGTAGATATCAGGATCTGTACCCAGAAGCCAGAAGATCACGACAGAAAGAAACGTTCCCACCTCAAATACCAGCAAAGCAAGAAACGCCAGGAAGAGAGCCCCGGCGTATCTTCCGAATCTCATGAAAAAGCTCTTGGATATACTGCTGTTATCTGACACCTACTCTGTCCTGCTTTCCGGGAGCGGAGGAATTATAGTATCTTCTCATAAAGCAGGAGAAGGCTACCTCCAGCTCATCCGAATCCTTGATCGAATAAAATAGCTGATCGCCCTTAGGCGTGAACTCGGTCCTCATGATGACCAGTTCGGGCTTCTCGTGATTTCCGTCGTCAGGATCGTAATTATACATGACGACATATTCCTTCTTGGAATAAACGAAGGTATCGACTATGGAAAGATAATAATCCTTTCCGTTAGACACATCCTTAATGACTACCAGCTCATCACCGGCTCCCGATTTCTTCTTCGAGATGCCTATGCCGGAAGTCTTCTTGTCTTTGAAAGGAAACGAGAGAGGTTTTCTCTGATTACTCTTCATCTTCTTCCAGACTCTCTTCGCAGAGCTGATCGTAGTAGTCGTAGATCTCGTCTTCAACGGACTCGTCAAGAGACTGCAGAAGGATCTCATCACCTTCGCCCTCGACCTCTTCAAGGATCACCATCTCCGCATCCTCTTCATTCTCTTCGAGAGTGATCAGGACCGCATAGCTCTTGTCCTTATAATCAAATCCGTCTACCATTGCGAACTGTAATTCTTCGCCTGTCTCCTCGTCTACCAATGTTACGATATTATCTTCTTCAGCCATGATATCATTCTCCTTATTTAAAAATAATGTTCTCGATAATTGTACCATACTTATCGGTGTTGCTCGAGATATTCGCTTACGATGATCTCAGCAGCCACCTGGTCGATTATCTTTTTCTGCTTCTTAGCCTTGATATTTACGTCATGGAGCATCCTGGAGGCGATGACCGTGGTAAACCTCTCATCCTTAAGGACCGGCTCAAGGCCTGTAAGTTCCTTGAGCTTCTCACCGAAGGCCATGGCCTTCATCTCAGACTCCGAAACGCTCCCGTCTGTCTTTGAGGGCTTACCCAGTACGATCACGGAAACGTTCTTCTCCTTAGCGATCTCGGCGATCCTCTCCAAAGCCTTCGTATCATCCACACCGTTCCAGTTTACGGTCTCGAAACCGTTGGCTGTTATCCAAAGTTCGTCTGACAGAGCCACACCTATGTGCCTCATGCCGAAATCGATACCCATTACTCTTCCTTTTGACATATCTTTCCTTCCTTAAACAAAAATAAACGGCAACAGGCCCGCCTGCTGCCGATAAGATGGTCTGATGTGATCTGTTACAGTCTCGAACAGTAATCCGAAATGATGACCTCCAGCAGCTCATCACGGTCTATCCTCTTGATGACGCCTCTTGCACCCTTGTAGTTGGTGATATAAGTAGGATCTCCCGAGATGAAATAACCTACCAGCTGGTTGATCGGATTGTAACCTTTCTCCTTGAGAGCGCCGAGGACATAAGTCATCAGCTCCCTGACATTGGCAGTCTTGTCAGACGAGAAATTAAATCTGGTCGTCTCTGAGTTCATATCCTCTCCCCCTATTCCATTTATCCTGATGGAATCATTCTATCACACATCTCAAATAATCAAAACTAATTTAGATTGAACTAAATATTAAATTTATATTAAATCGCAGATGATGTTCCGGGAGGAAGATCCGGTAACCTTGACAGGGGCAATGGTCCCCTGAAGCTTTGAGAAGGTGTCAGGGTCCATCTTTACAAAGGATCTGACGTACTCCGGGTTATATCCTTCAGCTATCCCGTCCTTATATGTCTCGATGAGGACAGAAGTCTCCTTGCCTGTGAAACCTTCCGCAAATCTCTCCTCGGCCCTGTCGGACCAGTCAGATAAGACCTTTGTCCTGGCCTTTCCCACACCGCCGGGAAGCTGCTCCATCTTTGCTGCAACAGTTCCCTCCCTGAGGGAATAGGGGAAAACATGGACTTTCGTAAATCCTGCCCTGTCACAGAACCTTAAGGTCTCCGAGAATTCCTCATCCGTCTCTCCGGGGAAGCCGCAGATGATATCCGTTGTAAGGGACATGGTGGGAAAAGCACTCCTCAGCATCTCCACTTTTTCGATAAACTGATCCGGATCATAGTCCCTGTTCATCCTCTTAAGGACAGTAGCGCTGCCGCTCTGAAGGGACAGATGGAAATGAGGGCAGAGCTTAGAGATCTTCGAAAGATCAGATATAAATTCAGGTGTCAGTGACATAGGCTCCATGGAACCTATCCTGATCCTTTCGATCCCCTCTATCTGCCCTATCCTTGTAAGGACCCGGGATAAAGCCTCTATGCCTTCTCCCCTGTCTTTTCCATAGGAACAGATATGGATACCGGAAACAACGACTTCCCGGAATCCTTCCGAAGCCAGATACTCCGCCTCAGAGATGATATTATCCTCATCACGGCTGGCGACCCTTCCCCTGGCAAAGGGGATGATGCAGTAAGTGCAGAACTTATTGCAGCCGTCCTCTATCTTCATGAAGGCTCTGGTACCCTCCGGGGAAAGGACTGTTCCGAATTCATGGTAATCGTCTTTTTTCGAGACTTCCGGACGTACGGTAGATGCCTGATGGGACAGTTCCTTCTTTTCCCTTAAGAAGCTTTCTGTCTTTTCGACAATAGAAGTCTTGTCCTTTGTTCCCAGGACCACGTCCGCATCTACAGCCCCTTCTGCCATCTCTGACATACAGCCCATAGCAACGACAACGGCACGCGGGTTAAGGCGTGCCATCTTACGGAGCTGTTGTCTTGACTTGCGGTCTGCTTCTCCCGTCACCGTACATGTGTTGACTACACAGATATCGGCCTCCTCAGGAGAATCTGTTATCTCATATCCGCTCTTTATGAAGAGCTCTCTGGCTGCGTCGGTCTCATACTGGTTCACCCGGCAGCCGAGAGTCTGAAGATATACTTTCATTATGCCCTGACCTTGATATGGACCTCACGGAGCTGCTGCTCTGTTACTTCGCCGGGAGCGCCGCAGAGAAGATCCTGGGCATTGCCGTTCATAGGGAAGGCGATGACCTCACGGATGCTCTCCTCGTTTCTCAGGAGCATGATCATACGGTCTACGCCGGGAGCCATACCTGCATGGGGCGAAGCACCGAACTGGAATGCGGTATAAAGTGCACCGAACTTGTTCTTAAGATCCTCCTCGGAATAGCCTGCGATCTCGAAGGCCTTCTTCATGATCATAAGGTCGTGGTTACGGACAGCTCCGGATGAGAGTTCAACGCCGTTACATACGATGTCGTACTGGTAAGCAAGGATCTCCTCGGGCTTCTTTGTCTCAAGAGCCTCAAGTCCGCCCTGGGGCATGGAGAAGGGATTGTGGGTAAAGATATAACCCTTGATATCCTTGTCGTACTCATACATGGGGAAATCATTTACATAGCAGAAACGGAAAGCGTTCTTCTCAATAAGGTCGAGCCTTGCCCCCAGCTCGTTTCTGATCTGGCCAGCGAAGCTGTTGGCTCTTGCCTCAGTATCAGCGATAAAGAAGATGGTATCACCTGCCTGAAGACCAGCTAAGTCTCTGATCTCTGTCTTCATATCATCGGGGATGAACTTGTCGATAGGTCCCTTGTAGGTCATATCCTCAAGGACTTCCAGGTAGCCAAGGCCGCCCATTCCGATCTCCTGGGCAAACTTGAGCATCTTCTCATGCTGGCCCTTAGAGAGCTTGGCGTGGACGTTGATAGCCCTTACTGTCTTTCCGATGAAAGGCTTAAATGTACATCTGGAGAAGAACTCCGTTACGTCGATGATGCGCAGAGGGTTTCTAAGGTCAGGCTTATCTGTACCGAACTCCAGCATTGCCTGGGCATAGGAGATAACGGGATAAGGTGCTGCCGTTACCTGTGCGCCCTCGGGAGCGAACTTCTCAAAGGCTGCAGTAAGGATCTCCTCACCTGCGCGGAATACATCCTCCTGGGTAGCAAAGCTCATCTCGAAATCAAGCTGGTAGAACTCTCCGGGAGATCTGTCTGCCCTGGCATCCTCATCTCTGAAGCAGGGAGCGATCTGGAAATACTTATCAAATCCGGACACCATCAGGAGCTGCTTGAACTGCTGGGGGGCCTGGGGAAGGGCATAGAACTTGCCCTTATACTTTCTGGAAGGAACGATATAGTCTCTTGCTCCCTCAGGGGAAGATGAAGTAAGGATAGGTGTCTGGATCTCCAGGAAACCCATCTCCGTCATCTTCTGGCGGAGGAAGGAGATGACCTTTGATCTGAAGACGATATTGTCCTTCACCTTCTTGTTACGGAGGTCGAGATATCTGTACTTAAGTCTTACGTCCTCACGGATCTCCTTTGATGTCATGATCTCAAAGGGGAGCTGGGATCTAACCTTGCCGAGAACGTCCACTGCCTTACAGTCCAGCTCGATAGTACCTGATGCGATCTTAGGGTTATATGTCTCCTCATCCCTGTGCTCGATAACGCCCTCAACGGAGATACAGTCTTCCTTTACAAGGCCGTCCAGAAGGGATGTGTCCCTCATGACTACCTGAAGTACTCCGTACATGTCACGAAGATCTATGAAGGATACTCCGCCGTGGTCTCTTATGTTTTCGATCCAGCCTGCGGCTCTTACCTTAGATCCTACGTCGCTCTCTGTGATCTCTGAGATCACTTTGTCTCTGTAGATGTTTGCTTCCATTTCTCTTTCCTCCGTAAAATAAAAAAATCCCGAACGAATCACTCGTTCAGGACGAACACAAGTCCGCGGTACCACCTGATTTACCGGCCTTTTACCGGTCTGCTCTGATCCTTTATCGCAGGATATACGGCTCACCTACTAAGAAAACTTTTCGGATCGCTGCTGGTGAAGTGTTCTTCCCTTTGGATCATTCTGCTCCGCCTCTCACCTTACGGGAACTCTCTGTAACGCGATATTCAAAGGTACTTTTCTCCGTCATAGCGTCGAGAAGGATATTATAACAATAGTTCGGGGTTGTCAAACATGCTTTTTTATTTATAATCTAATAGCAACTCGTTTAAACGGAGATTTTGATGATGAGACTCGGATTCGTTACACCCTGGTACGGCGATAAGATCCCCGGCGGCGCTGAGATGGAGCTCCGCGGTATAGCAAAGCACTTAAAGGCTTCAGGCATAGATGTGGAGATCATCTGTACCTGTATAGATAAGTTTACCTCCGACTGGAACAAGGACTTCCATAAGCCCGGCCTCACAGAAGAAGGGGGCCTTCCCGTCAGGCGCTTCAAGGTAAGAAAGAGGGATACCAAGGGCTTTGATGCCATCAACTTAAAGCTGATGCAGAACGAAAAGGTAACGGCCGAAGAAGAGAAGTACTTTATCTCCGAGATGGTCAACAGCACCGATCTCTGCGACTACCTTAAAGACCACAAGGACGAATACGATCTTTTCGTCTTTATCCCCTATATGTTCGGAACCACATACCACGGCATAAAGGCTGTCCCTGAAAAGTCAGTCCTTATCCCCTGCCTTCACGACGAGTCCTACGCTTACATGGACATCTATAAGGAAGTCTTTAAGGACTTAGCCGGCATGATCTACCACGCAAATAACGAGTACGAACTGGCCAACAGGATCTACGACCTCAGTAAAGTAGACCAGGCAGTCCTGGGAGAAGGCGTTGATACGGAATTCACCTACGATGCCGAAAGGTTCAGAAGAGAACAGAAGATAGAAGATCCCTTTATCCTCTATGCAGGAAGAAAAGACGCCGGTAAGAATATCTACCTTCTTATCGACTACTTCAGGGAATACAGAAAGAGACACGAGGACAGCAAGCTGAAGCTGGTACTTATCGGCGGCGGTGAAGTCAAGATCCCTAACGACATCAGGAACGAAGTCATCGATTTAGGTTTCGTTGACCCCCAGGTCAAGTACGATGCCTGTGCCGCAGCCCTTACCCTTTGCCAGCCCTCCATCCACGAGAGCTTCTCCCTTGTCCTTATGGAGTCCTGGCTCTGCGAGCGCCCTGCCCTGGTCCACGCAGACTGCGACGTAACAAGGGGCTTTGCCCAGCAGTCCAACTCCGCCCTTTACTTCAAGGACTACTACGAGTTCGAAGGCTGTATCGACTTCTACACCAAAAACGAAGAGACGGCGGAGAAGATGGGAAAGACAGGAAGACAGTTCGTCCTGGACAATTTTACCTGGGATGTTATAGTCAGAAAATATACAGAATATTTTGAAAGAGTAATCAAGGAGAGTAAGGAAAAATGATCAAGATCAAGATTAGACTTATGACCATCAACGATGTAAAGGACTTCGTTACCGCAGCCAACTACTGCCCTGCAGATATCGACCTGATCTCAGGAAGATATACGGTAGACGCCAAGAGCCTCATGGGTATCTTCAGCATAGTCCCTGCCGAGTGTCTGGACTGCCAGATCTACACAGACAGCTGCGACGAATTCTTAGACAGCATAAAGCAGTTCATCATCGAATAACAAAGAGCCGCAGATGCGGCTCTTTTCAATTGTCGTTTATAGGAATTAGATTAATTACTGTTTCCCATTATCTCCTCAGTCACTTCATCACAAGTCGGAAGTCCAAGTTCTTCGCAGATATCAAGATAAATCTGATAGTCTTCTGTAGTTCCATTATTAAAGTAATAGTTATACGAGAAGGAACAATCGTTCAGAAAATAAACTGCGCTAAACATATCATCCTCGCATATAAAGTAGTATCCCTCATCACAATGATCAACAAGAGCATCATTACCGTTGCTCATATAATAGTCAGCCCAGTATCTAAAAGCATCTTCTGTCCACTCGGGATTGTCATACTCATTTATATAAACCCATAATCCATAAATAAAGAATGACCTATTGATATGGTTCTCAAACTCATTAGGAGAATAGTCAACAGATTCAAATGTCATCTCTTCTAGTACCTTTGAGTAATCAGGATAGTAGATGGGTTGATAATCCGAATCTCCGTTGTAGATATCTCCAAGATTGTAATCCTCTATCCCGGCCAATTCGATACACTTGGTCGCTAAGCAATCAAACGAATAATCTATCGAATATGGACTAACTT
>JAGAFH010000028.1 GCA_017612755.1 Clostridiales bacterium | reverse complement strand
ATCGACGCCGTGACCGACGTAGTGGCGCGTCTCAGGAGCATGAGCCCGGTATGGCGCGATCTTATGGCGGGCAAAAAGGATTTTATCACGAAATGAGGACCGAAAAATGGCATTATACAGCGAAAAAGTAATGGATCATTTCAGAAATCCAAGAAATGTGGGAACCATAGAAAATGCAGACGGAGTAGGTGAAGTAGGAAACCCGGTCTGCGGTGACATCATGAAGATCTACCTTAAGATCGAAAAGGACATCATCACCGATGTTAAGTTCGAGACCTTCGGATGCGGATCCGCCATCGCCTCCAGCTCCATGGCTACAGAACTAATTAAGGGCAAGCCTTTATCCGAGGCTCTCACATTGACTAATAAGGCAGTAACGGAGGCTCTGGATGGTCTTCCTGCCCACAAGATCCACTGCTCGGTCCTGGCAGAGGAAGCCATCAAGTCAGCCATCAAGGATTATTACGATAAGAACAACATTGAGTACGACAAGTCCATATTCCCGGATGAGTCCTCCTGTGATCACTGCTGTAAAGCTTGAGAAAACTGAAATCCGCACATTTTCCGCACAAAAAGAGTTTTTTTGCGGAAAATTTTGCGCAACGCAAAAACTTCCGGCGATAGCGCCGGCTTTTCGTTAAGCATATATGGTTACATAAGCCAGAACATGGTTGTGGTCATTTTCCCACAATCGCAGTTCATAAGTTCCGGTGTAGGGAGTTCCGTTCCAGGCGAAGAAGATCTCAAATTCTTTCTGGCCGTCTTCTGAAGCAAAGGGTTTATTGTCTATGACCCGTTCTCCGTCCACATCCAGGTCTATGGTCAGATCTGAACCCAGAGGATAATCATCTTCATATGTAAGTGTTACCCAGATACCGGTATCATCCAGATAGTAGCCTACAGTATCAAGAACACCGGGCTCTTTGGAATAATGCATCCATACACCGTTGGAGTCAGGATTTGAATAACCGTATACAATACTTCCGTCAGTACACCATTCAGGGACTTGTTCAGCTGTACCTACTGCCTGGTTCGGGTGGCCTTCAGGACTTACTGAACCATCAGTTGTGAAGCCCAGGAACTCCGGCGTAAGGAGCGGCAGAATATCATCATATTCAGACGAAGTGATCTCACCGTCGGCAAGAAGCTGGTCCATGGCATCGTTGATGCATCTCATATATTGTTCTTCGGCGATACTGTGTTCAGCCTGGTAGTAGGCTTCGGCCGGAGGATTAATAAGGAGGTCATAGAGAAATACGGGATACTCTGTATCCAGATAAGGGGTGACAGTAAACTCCAGGGAATATTCCTCGGGAGAACAGCCGGGCACCGCATTGGTAAGGTTCTCGTAGATGATATAGGACTTTTTTTCCAGCATCACATCCAGGGGGATCTTATCAAAGAAAATATAAAGTGAGTCATTTGCCAGATTAGCGGTTACGAATTCATCAGATATGAGGGCCTGATAAAGATCTTCTGATGAAGGAGCAGATCCGGTCAGGATAAAATCATATGGAGATATTTCGGTGATCTCGTAGTCGTGATCAAGAACATATCCTATATAAGCAGCTGCAAAATCTTCAGCGTACTCTGAAACGGCATCTGTATCAGCTTTTGGTTCCATATTCTCATAGGCCCTCAGTTCATCCGCGGAGAATTCGAAAGGCAGACCATCGAAATTCCCTTCTGCCATCAGCTCCATGGTGGTAATGATCAGATCCTGCGCATCTGAAGGAGAGACGTCTACCGGATCAGGCAATACATTAAATGCAAGATCAAATAGTCCCAGGATCTTATCGGCGGACTTAGCTGTCAGCAGCCAGGTCTCATCATCTTCATCAAAAACGAACTTCAGGGTGATGGTCTCTTCCGATCTGTCCTCGAAAGCATTAAGGGCATCGGCATATTCATATAATGTTATATACTGGGTATCAAATCCGTCGCGGAATTCTTCAAGATCTATGTAGGAAAAAGTACAGTCCATCTCAGCTTCAGTCTTTTCGTCGTTAAATTCCGCTTCTCCCCATTCAACTATCTCGGTCTTGGAAATAGCAGCTTTCATTACTGTATAGACTTCATTGTGGTCGTAGCGGGTGGACATAGGCGCGTCTTCCCCGTAATCATAATCGTCGGTGATATCTTCTATGGTCCTGTCGTCGTCTTTTTCCAGGGCGGTGAGATAATCTTCCGTAATGGTCTTCATCTCTTCCGTATATTCCTCATCATGGTTGGCGCAACCGGAAAAAGGAAGAACAAATGAAAGAGCCAGAACTGCAGCTGCCGTCTTCTTAAACTTCATACCATATTACCCCTATACCTAAATTATTTTTGTCTTTCAGGATTATATCACAGTGGGGATGACCCGGGAAAAACTGATCCGCAAAAGATCCGCAAGAAACCAGCATAATTGCGGAAGTTTTTGCGCTGCGCAAAATTTTCCGCAAAAAAAGTCTTTTTGTGCGGAAAATGTGCGGAATCACACAAACTGCATCAAAAAACGCCGTTTTTTGATGAAAATGTGCGGATACAAAAAAAGATCCCCGATGCGGGGATCTTTATCTTTAATCTTCGTGGATTCCTCTTAAGATGACAGACAAGGCTCCGAAGAGTATTCCTGCGATGGGCCAGACGATCCAGGTCAGCCCCCAGTTGTTTGTCAAAAAGCTCCAGAGAAGATATCCTGCAGTCACTGTCATCCAGTATACGGGAGCGATTATCTTAAGAGGCTTGTTCGTCTTAACGGAGACACTGTAGTCTTCCTCCTGAAGGATCTTTGAGAAACCGTCTTTAACGATCCCCACCCTGGTGATCATGAAGGTTCCTGTGGCTATACATGCCATAAGAAGCGTTACCAGACCCAGGATAAGAGCGTTGTTCTCAGGAGCCGCAACTGCGCCGATAACTACTGCCATGACTCCGGCCAGGATCAGCACTACTCCGCCTGTTATGGAGGACACGAACTTAGACTGGAACTTTGAGGATCTGTCCTTTACCATTCCTTCCACGCCGTACTCAGTGTCGAAGACATCTTTTTCGAGCCATCCCCACTTTGACATGGCGATGCCTGCGGGGATAAAGAAGATCAGGGAGGCGGCTACCATGGCCAGAAGGATCACGGTGCCTATACCTGCTGCAGCATTTTCGCCCAGGGTCAGAAGACCTGCTTCCCGCAGCGCCAGGATAATAAGAAGGGGTACGGGGCAGGAGACACAGAGAAGGACTCCCAGGGATATCTTTGAAGCGAAGGTCTTATTCTCGGAGAGGAAAGTATTGGCCTCTTCAAGGCTTACCCTTCTGCTGGTATTGTCGCTGTCTGATCCCTCAGATGCTCCTCTGTCTTCTACATCGTCTTTAAGAAGGTAATCAGTACTTACACCGAAGATCCTGCTCATCTCAAGGATCCTCTGAAGGTCGGGCACAGACTGGGCGCCTTCCCACTTGCTTACGGACTGTCTTGATACTCCCAGCTTGTCTGCCAGTTCCTCCTGGGACCATCCGTTCTTCTTTCTTTCGTCTATTATCTTTTCTGCCAGTATCATATTAATTCTCCTTTGTCATCAATGTGATCAACATGCATGTGTCTTATGCCGTTACCATATCAGACAGGGCGGTTGCACACCATAAAGCGGGCTTGAAGATCTGTCAACTGACAGTTGCAACTGCCGTATTTTCTATGTTTTTTATTATATCACCATAGAAAAAGCCCCGTATCCGGAGTACGGGGCTTTGATAGTATTTCCTGTTCTGTATCAGAGCGTAGGTGTCTCGTTGTACTGGGTCCTCTCACTCTTGTTAACATGGATGAACATGTTATGGAGGAGGTTAACGCTGGTGAGGATGACTTCACCCTGATTCAGTTTTCTTACATGCTTGATGGCGTAATCGTTCAGGTGGCTCTCTACTGCATGGATCTCGTCGTTTAACATGAGACGGTGGATCAGCATGGTACCGACCTGACCAAAGAGGATGGGAGATACGTCCTTGGGGTTCTGGGTCGTAAGGTAAAGGAAGATACCCTTCTTACGTCCTTCTCTTGCAAGGAGTGTAAGACCGCCGTGGAATTCCTTGTCGGAATATCTGGACTTGGCATATCTGTGCACCTCATCGATAAAGAATACGAAGGGGCAGATATTCTCTCTTCCCATAACGAATGTACTTACAAGGTCGACTACCATTCCGCCGACACCTTCGGAGGCGCCGAGGGTGGATGTGTCGATATAAAGACTTGCTTCAGGAAGATGTACGAACTCGTCGATAACGTCCAGGAGATTGTACATTGAAGGATCATTGGAGAAGAACTTCAGGAATCTGGTATTCGTCATCTGATAGGAGATCTTCTGGATAAGCGAAGCGTTGGAGTTTGCCTTCAGTGAATCGTAACGGTACTTGAAGTTGTAGTTGTTATCCATATCAGGCTCGCATACGGACTCATGCTGGATCTGCTCGGGAAGGAGCTCGATATTGAAGTCCGTATCGTCCTTGGAAACGGATGCCAGATTCTCCTGGATCTCGTTGATATCTTCACCGACCTTGGGATAGGAAGTATCCTTGCCGATCTTCTTCATATATCGCAGGGACGTGATAGCCTCTGAAAGGACTGCGCCCTGGCTGCTGTTCTCAGTCTCGAAGAGCTTCTCCCACTGCTCCATGGTGATCTTACCGGGAGAGATGGTGGTGTCGACTCCATGGGAGAGCTTTGTGATCTCATCATCAGTAAAGGCGTTTCTGTACTCGCCTGTAGGGTCGATGATAAGAGCTTTTCTCTTTGTGGATACTACCTTGTCAAGGATGGCAAGGGCTGTTGTGGATTTACCGCTGTTCGTAGCGCCGATGCACATAAGGTGACGGTTGAAGAGGGTACTGGGCTTAAGAACAACATCAGCCTGGGATCTGTTCAGATATGTAGCAAACGGGGGGAGCGCTTCCTCATTTTCGCCTGAAAACTCAAGGGACTGAAGGAACAGCTGGTACACTTTATCTGTTGCGAGATAAACTTTATCGGTGATGCCTAATGTCTTAAAACCTGCCAGCTCGAACTTGTTGGATTCGGGAGTCATGAGAGCTATAGTATCGATACAGATCTCCTGGTAATCGCTTACCTTTCCGTCGTTTGACATCTCGAAAAGACTCTTTCTGGACGCCTTGTTCTCGAATACTTCTCCAAGGAATACTCCCACCGTAGAGTCTACGAGAACGAAGTAGTTGATGGTGTTTGGAAGATAAGATTTCTTGAACTTACTTCTGTCCATCATGACAGATACGTTTTCGATCTGGGCGATGGAATTACTTCTGTAGACCTGGGTCACTTTCCCCAAATAGTACTCGTCGATGTTTAAGCCTTCGTAAAGTGCTTCTAATTTCATTTACTGTCCCCCCGGGTAGATTTTTATGAAGTGGGCTAACGCAGAGCCCAAAAATCATTATACTCCCCTCAAGGGGGAAAGTGGTAACAAATCTTTGAAAAAAGGAAGAATTTTCTTTGACTTAAATAAAATAATAAAAGACCCGGCAGCTTCCGTTACCGGGTCATGGCGGAGAAGGTGGCTATATCAGCGCACAGGCGTCAACCATTTCCCCTTGGCCTTGTATCTGTGCTGCCGGCCTTTTTCGTCGCGGTAGTAAAACCAGGGATGTTCGTAGATCTCGAAGCGTCCGAATTTCAGAAAGTAGATAGGCGCCGTAGGGACGGTGATGCACAAGATCGCGCCGAAAAGACCTGCTACGGCCGTTCCGGGATTTGCGAGAACTATGAGCAGGGGAAGGCCGATGGCCAGAACCATCAGGAAGAACATAAATGCCATACGTCCTGCTGCGGAGTATTTTACCCGCACGGCCCGGAGCTTATCCTTGATAGATTCGACGATGACCGGACGCGGTACGCCTGTGGGAAGGGGAGACTTATTCTGTATGAGCTTTCCTTCGTTTCTGACATAAGGTCCGCCGGATGAGGTAAAGATCCGCCGGCGCAGCCGCCATCTCGGTGAACTGTAATCCGAAAAAAGCGCGAAAGACGTTATGAGAAATATGATGGATATCATGCCGCCGTATATGACCGCTTCGGCGAAAGTTCCGCCCAGAAGTCCGGTGACCAGGATGCAGATGCCGAAGACAAGGGCCGTAAGAAAAATGGGCTTGATCCACCAGGGGAGCAGGAATCTGTCGCGGCGTTCCCTCACCGCCACTTTGCCGGTCTGGCCGTTAACGGCAGCGATCACATTACCTGCCTGGATATAGTAGACGGGGAGAAGGACAGACATGTGCATCATATTCTTTGTGACGACATTGACATTGAATGCTTTCGTCTCCATTGTCTTTACCAGCTGACTTTCGTAGTCATATGCGATCTCATCGGCTATGCGTTCTTCGATGTCTTCCTCGCTTACATCCCTTATCTTGACGGTGCTTCCTGAAAGAAATGAGAAGTCCATCTCGCGTACGCCTCTTAGGTCGTAAGGCTCCATGCCGTTTAAGAGCAGATTGTCCAGTCCTTCCGAAGCATTGACGAAAATGCCGTCCACGAAGCCTCTAAGTGACAACTGTCTTCTGGTGTTATTGCGCCTGACGCTTCCTGATACAGGGCCGCGGGCAAGTTCGTAGGGAAGATAAACGCCTTTTATCCCGGATGCATGTTTCTTTAAGATCCTTGCTTCCGGACGCTTTCTGTTCTGATCGCACCAGGAGCTCAGGATCTGCTCAGCTTCCGGGGCCGTGATATAGAAGGGGATCAGAAGCTCAGGAAAGTCTTTCGTACCCGTATAGCTTCCGCGGACCAGTGTCTTTCCGCAGAAGGTGCATTCGGTCATGGCCTCGTTCTCGGGAAAGATGACCTTGGCACCGCAGTTGTTGCACGAGCCCGTGCTCATGGCAAATGAGGGGCGTGAAGAATCCATCTTCTGTCTCGCAAATTCCCGGAAGCCTTTCTTTTCGCTGACCGCAACCGTGGTCGGAGTGGCTGTGCCACAGAACTTGCAGTTATAGACCTGCTGCATAATGTCGAATTGGACGGCGGCGCCGCATGAAGAGCAGTGTACATCAAAGATCTTATTGTCGGGCATAAAAGCATCCCCCTGTGATTTGTTAGTCTTATTATATTTTTCCGGTGAGATCATGTCCTCATACTAAAGAATGGTTATTTGAAGATAATACGACCATCGGGGGATCTTCCAGATCGTCATATAAGAGCATTTGGAAATAAAAAAACTCCCGGATCTACAGCATCCGGGAGTTTATCTGGCGGAGAAGGAGGGATTCGAACCCTCGAAACCCTTTTGGGGTTTACACGATTTCCAGTCGTGCGCGCTCGACCAGGCTACGCGACTTCTCCATGATCGACCGTCTTTTTGACGCGTGTTATTTTACTTGCTTTTATGGTGTTTGTCAACTTGAGGATAATGGTTTAAAATAAACGGCGCTGAACTGCTGATCACAGGGGGAGTATAGTTTATGAAAAAGATATCTGTTCTTGCACTGATCATGGCGATCCTTGTTTTCGCCTGTTTTGCCGTTTCCTGCAGTAAAGCCGAGCCTTCCGTTTCGGAGACTACTTTACCGGATATCGCAAATATAGAGCTCCCCGACTATGCATCCACCATGCAGATGATAAACGAGTATGAGATCTCCTATGCGGAGTTCATGAACAATGCCACAGAGAAGGTCAACCGCACCGAGACTTCCGGTACCACTCCTCTGGGAAATACGTGTAACGCTAGATATACTGTCACCGAGACAGGCATGTATAAGAACGTGGCCCTTGAGGTCACAAGGGATAACCTCCTTATGTATGACGAGTATTTTGCCCTGGATGACGCCACCATGTTCGTGGCCAGGTCCTACCTTGATGCCGACAACAAGCCCCATATCGAAAAATATGTTTCCGTAAACGGAATACTGTTCTTTATCGATGAGGAGGCGCAGACCTTCACTCCCGTCATCGATGCTGCAGCTAATGATTTCTATTCGGATTTCTCACAGGTAGAAGAACTTTATGCCCCTTGATTATAAAAAGGGTTTCTCACAGGGACTTGCCATAGGCCTGGGATATCTGTCCGTATCCTTTTCCTTCGGTATCCTGGCAGTGTCCTGCGGACTTACCTGGTGGCAGGCGGTCCTTATCTCCCTGACCAACCTTACTTCGGCAGGGCAGGTGGCCGGCGTGGGCATAATGGCTGCCGGTGGATTTCCCCTTGAGATGGCTGCCACCACCCTGATCATAAACCTGAGATATTCCCTTATGAGCATATCCCTGACTCAGAAGGCGGAGGATTCCATGACAACTGCCGACAGGGCGGTGTCGTCCTTTTTCGTCACTGACGAGATATTCGGAGTGGCTTCGGGACAGGATAAGCCCATCAACAGGAAGTATATGCTGGGCCTTGCCACGCTTCCGGTCATCGGCTGGACTTTGGGGACCCTTCTGGGAGCCCTCTGCGGAAACCTTCTTCCGGAGATACTGGCAGAATCCCTGGCTATAGGTATCTACGGCATGTTCGTGGCCATAGTCCTCCCGGTCTCGAAAAAGGACAAAGGGGTAGCTATAGTCTCGATCTTTGCCGTTATTCTGTCCGTGACCTTTTGGTACGTGCCTTTCCTTAAGGAAAACGTCACCTCCGGCTTTGCCATAATCATCTGTTCCGTGATCTCTGCACTGACGGGCGCCCTGTTCATTCCAAGGAAGGAGAAGAGAGCTGATGGATAACGGATATTTCTTTCTCCTTCTGGCAGTGATGGTGGTCACCACATATCTTATAAGGGCAATACCTTTCGTCTTCTTCAGAAAGAAGATCACTAATGAGAAGGTAAAGGCCTTCTTCGACTACATCCCCTATGCGGTCCTGTCCTCCATGACTTTCCCTGCCATGCTCTACGCCACGGGGAGCATACTTCCCTCTGCTGCGGGACTTGCGGCAGCCCTTATCCTGTCCTGGCGGGAAAAGAGCCTGCTGGTAGTGGCCATCGGCACATGTGCCGCAGCTTTTGCAGTCAATCTCTTGCTGTTGATGACAGTGTAAGTTTGTGTTATACTTCTTTGGCATCTCAAAAAATGCCTTTATAGCTCAGTAGGTAGAGCGCATCCATGGTAAGGATGAGGTCACCGGTTCGAACCCGGTTAAAGGCTCCAGATAAACACTTTCTCCTTCGCCGGAGAAAGTGTTTTTGTATTACCGGAAACTTTACGGAGAAGAAATGCAGGCTGAGACGAAAAAACTGTTCAGGACCATAACCACCATCGCCGTTCCCATGATGATCCAGAACGGCGTGTCTAATGCTGTGTCCCTTCTGGATAATCTCATGATCGGACAGGTGGGCACTAATGAAGTATCGGGTGTGGCCATCAGTAACCAGCTGATATTTATCTTCTACCTGGTGATCTTCGGCGCCACCACGGGAGTGGGCATCTTCACGGCCCAGTACCACGGTAAGGGGGATACGGAAGGGGTCAGGATCAGCTTCAGGTTCAAGCTGGTTGCCAACTTTGTGCTGACCCTTATCTGCATAGGTGTATTCTTCCTGTTTTCGGAGCAGCTCATAAGCCTGTTCCTTAAAGGGGAGGGCGAGATCGAAGATGTGGAGCAGACTCTTGCCATCGGCATGAAGTATATGAAGATCTCCCTTATCGGGCTGGTGCCTCTGGGGATCGCCAATGCCTATTCAGGCACCTTAAGGGATATTGGAAAGACCGGTATCCCCATGGCTTCTTCCATTGCAGCCATCTTTGTGAACCTTATAGGAAATGCCCTTCTGATCTTCGGCCTTTGCGGATGCCCCAGGCTGGGAGCTGCAGGAGCCGCAGTGGCAACTGTCATATCCAGGTTCGTGGAGCTTCTTATCCTGGTGATCTATACCGGTACCCATCCGGAGAAGATACCCTTCATCAGGGGCGCCTTCAGGCATTTCAAGGTGCCGGGAAAGACGGCTTTTCAGTTTACCCTCAGGTCCCTGCCCCTTCTTCTTAACGAATCTCTCTGGGCCATCGGCATCACTTTCCTGAACCAGAGTTATTCCTTAAGATCTCTTTCGGCAGTTACCGCCATCAGTATTGAATCCACCATATATAACGTTTTCATGGTGGCTTTTGTGGCCATGGGCGAAGCGGTGGGTATCGTCATAGGCCACATTCTGGGAAGCGGTGAAGTGGAGAAGGCCAGAAGATCCGCCCCGAAGCTCATCGGCCTTACGGTCTTCTGCGGCCTTGTGTCCGGGATACTGCTGGCTGTCGTTTCGCCGTTTTTCCCCGGGGTCTATAACACCACGGATGACATAAAGCATCTGGCTACCATGATCATTCTGATCTACGGACTGGTGATGCCCATATATTCCTTTACCCACGCCAGCTACTTTGTTATCAGGGCGGGAGGAAATACATTTATCACATTCCTTTTCGACAGCTGCTTTGTCTGGCTGGTGTCCGTTCCTGCAGCCTATATCCTCAGCAGATTTACGGAGATTCCCCTTCTGCCCATGATCGCTATGGTCCAGAGCCTGGAGATCATTAAGGCCCTGATCGGAGGGCTGATGGTAAGAAGCGGCATATGGGCAAAGAATATAGTTAAATGATATAATCCTCGAAAAAGAAAAATGGAGACACATATGGACGGAGACAGACATATCAATGTGAATGCGGATGATCTTCTGGATGCAAAGACCACTAAAGATGATGTAAAGAAGATCATAAGGCTCTACAGGAAGTTCTTTATAATCTTTGCAGTCATGATCGTCCTTCTGGTGTTTTTCGCCATCCTTAACATGAACGGCAGGGGCTACAGGGCTATCGTCCTCATCGTGGTATGGGCTGTTGTCGTCGCTGATTTCTTAAGGAGGATCACAGTCCCCCAGATAACCGCCATCAAGAAGTACAAAGAGAGCATCGAAAAGTACGGCAAGGAAAATATAAAGAATGAGATGACCTCAGGGGAGCAGGAAGTCTACTACATGTTCGAAGACAGGAACGAGACATATGTAGTCGTTACCCCTTCCTATCTGGTAATGGTCAACGGTGTAGTGACTGCCTGGGATGACATTGACGGCATCGCCTTCGCCCACAGACACAATAACTATCAGAAGAACAGCACAATCAATACTGATGACAAGGATATAGAGACTATCAACAACGTCAGGGAGATGTCCATAAAAAGAAGGGACGGATCGGAGTTTAAGACCCTCATCGCTTTGAGGGAACAGGACTTCAACGAGTTCTTCATGAACCTCTGTGACAGATTCCCGGAAAAGGCTTTCTCGTCTCAGTAAGGCCCAAAATATAGGCAATTTTGTGGCAGCGGAAATATCAAATATATTTGATTAGCAAGATTTGTAAATTTCGTTTGACCTGTGAGAGGCTTTTAAATCCCGACCAGTTCCCATAATTTGGGAGTTTTCGCGAAACACTGCCCGAAAAGCCTTGAAAACAGGCTGATAGCAAGATTTATCGAATTTAGGCAAGGTGTATAATCAACGGCCTTCAATACTTGCATTTTGTACCATTTATCATTCCTTCAGGATTAAGTATCATGGCTTTGTAAGAAGGAGGTCTATATGCAGTACATAGGTGTTGATCTGGGTACTTCATCTGTTAAGCTTCTCATGATGACGGGCGAAGGAGAGATCCTTGGTATCACGTCCAGAGAGTATGATGTTTATTTCCCAAAGAATGGTTGGTCAGAGCAGAATCCCGAAGACTGGTTCGCCCAGGCTAAAGACGGTATCAAAGAGCTGACTTCAAAATACGGACCTGCCGACGGTATCGGCGTAGCAGGTCAGATGCACGGTCTCGTTACCCTCGACAGTGAGGATAAGGTCATCAGGAATGCGATCTTGTGGAATGACGGAAGATCACAGCCCCAGACCGACTATCTTAATAATGTTATAGGTAAAGAGACATTAACTAAGTATACGGGCAATATCGCTTATGCCGGTTTCACGGCCCCCAAGATCTTATGGATGAAGGAAAACGAGCCCGATAATTTTGCTAAGATCTCAAAGATAATGCTTCCCAAGGATTATCTTAACTATATGCTCACCGGCGTTGCCGCAACGGATCCTTCCGACGCATCAGGAACGCTCTATTATGATGTAAAGAAGAAGTGCTGGTCTTCTGAGATGCTGGACATCTTAGGCATCAGCGAAGATATGCTCCCCAAGGTCTTCGAGGCTTATGAGAAGATCGGAACAGTTAAGCCTGAGCTCGCTTCAGAGCTTGGTCTTTCTCCTGACTGCATCCTCTGCGGAGGCGCAGGCGACAATGCCGGCGCAGCTGTAGGAATGGGCATCGTAGGAGACGGAGCATGCAATATCTCCTTAGGTACATCCGGAACCATCTTTATCTGTTCTGACGGTTTCGTCGATGACAATAATAATTCTCTTCATTCATTTGCCCATGCAGACGGCGCTTATCATGCAATGGGATGCATCTTAAGCGCTGCTTCCTGCAACAAATGGTGGGTGGCAGACATCCTGGGTTCCAACGACTTCGCTGCCAGCGAGCGCGAGATCACTGATGACGATCTTGGAAGAAACCGCGTGTTCTATCTTCCTTACCTTATGGGTGAGAGATCCCCCATCAACGACACGGCAGCAAGAGGCGCCTTTGTGGGCATGAGCATGGATACAACCAGAAAAGACATGACCCAGGCAGTCTTCGAGGGAGTTGCCTTCGCACTCCGTGACTGCGTGGAAGCCGGAAAGAAAGCCGGTATAAATGTTTCCAAGTCAGGTATCTGCGGCGGCGGCGCCAAGAATACAGTATGGTGCAAGATCGTTGCCGATGTCCTTGGCATCACATTGGAACAGACGGAGAATACAGAGGGACCTTCCTTCGGCGGAGCTATCCTGGCAGCAGTTGCCAAGGGTGAATATGCTTCGGTTCAGGAGGCGGCAGCAAAGCTCATAAAGATCGTTAAGGTCACCGAGCCCGATCCCGAAAAGGTAGCTCTTTACAACGAGAGATATGCCGAGTATTCGAAGATCTATCCCGCACTTAAAGAAACATATGCTTTCATAAACGAAAGGAGATAATAAATGGAATTCATCCCACAGGACGACAAGAGACTTAAGAAGTACGGCAAGCTCGTAACCAACGTAGATTTCAGCGGCATCATCGCTGAGCTCGAAAAGATGGAAGCTCCCGACAATGTAGTTTATTTCCCTTCCGTAAAGGAACTTGAGGACACCCCTGATTTTGAGAAGGTAAGAAACGTTTTCTTCGGCGAGACTGATATCCAGATCGGATACTGTAACGGAAAGAATACTCTTCTTAATGCAGTTGAGTATCACAGAAGTTCCGAGATCAATATCTTCGCTACAGACGCTGTCCTTCTCCTGGGAAAGAGAGAGGATATCGAAGACGACAACACATATGACACCTCAAAGATCGAGGCTTTCTACTTCAAGAAGGGTTCCGCTGTGGAGCTTTATGCGACTACTCTCCACTATGCGCCTTCTACTCTCGACCCTGCCGGCTTTAAGGTAGGCGTCGTACTTCCCAAGGGGACCAACTATCCTCTTTCTACAGACCATGCGCCGGTAACAGAGGGCGCCTCCAATGAGGACGGACTTCTTACGGCTACAAATAAATGGCTTATCTGCCATAAGGATGCGAAGGGCGAGGAAGGCCACTTCGCCGGATTAAAAGGCTTAAACATTAATATTAAGGAGGAGTAAAAAATGTTTAATTCACCCAAGGTAAAGATCGGTATCGTAGCGGTAAGCCGTGACTGTTTCCCGGAGTCCCTCTCCGTAAACAGAAGAACAGCCCTGATCGAAGCTTACAAGGCTAAGTTCAATGCTGAGAACATCTACGAGTGCCCCATCTGTATCGTTGAGAGCGAGATCCACATGAAGCAGGCTCTTGCTGACGTACAGGCTGCAGGCTGTAATGCTCTCTGCGTCTACTTAGGAAACTTCGGTCCCGAGATCTCCGAGACCATGCTGGCACAGCAGTTCAACGGACCCGTTATGTTCTGCGCAGCAGCTGAGGAGTCCCAGAACAACCTTATCCAGGGAAGAGGAGATGCATACTGCGGTATGCTCAATGCTTCCTACAACCTTAAGCTCCGCGGCGTAAAGGCCTACATCCCTGACTATCCCGTAGGCACAGCTGAAGAGTGCGCTAAGATGATCGACGATTTCGTACCCATCGCAAGAGCTCTCGTAGGACTTAAGGGTCTTAAGATCTTCGGTTTCGGTCCCAGACCTCTCAACTTCCTTGCTTGTAATGCCCCCATCCAGCAGCTCTACAACCTCGGCGTTGAGATCGAAGAGAATTCCGAGCTTGACCTTTTCGAGGCTTTCAAGAACCACGAAGGCGACGAGAGGATCCCTGCAAAAATCAAGGAGATGGAAGAAGAACTCGGCGAAGGCAACAAGAAGCCCGAAGTACTTCCCAAGCTTGCCCAGTATGAGCTTACGCTTCTTGACTGGATCGAAGCACACAAGGGTTCTGCCCAGTATTTTGCTATCGCAGGCAAGTGCTGGCCCGCTTTCCAGACACAGTTCGGATTCGTTCCCTGTTATGTAAATTCACGTCTTACAGGTATGGGTATCCCCGTATCATGTGAGGTAGATATCTACGGATGTCTCTCCGAGTTCATCGGCTACTGCGTATCCGAAGATGCCGTTACTCTCCTGGACATCAACAATTCCGTTCCTTTCGAT
>JAGAFH010000237.1 GCA_017612755.1 Clostridiales bacterium | reverse complement strand
TGTTAATTACATGAGAAATGATATCTTCGTAATTCATCGATACTTTATCCTAAGTTTATTTGCTTGGTTTTCTGATTTTGAGTGCTTTCAGATATTCTTTCTGCTCCGGAGTTATACGATAGCTCTCGATACTCTTCTGGATAGCCTTGTTGTGGGTCCAGTCAGAAAGCCGGCGTGACTCTATATAAGGGAGGACAGCATCATATTGTTTTGCCAGGGCAGTGGCAAAATACCAGGCGATCATCATATTGATGTAGTACTCATCAGAACGGACAGAAGCAACCATATCTGCATAGGAAGCAGAAAAGTTTTCACCCAGAAAATGTTCCATCAGCATCCCGATGGCAAAGCGGACGGTATAGACCTTATCCGACCTGATCCACTTATCGATATACGGAAGCAGTAGCTGTGGAGCTTTCTTAAAAGCTTTTGGAGACATCTGGTCACAGGTGGCCCAGTTATCCACATAGGGAAGGAAAGCCTCTGTCAAAGAAATGCATTTATCAAAATCTTTTTCAAGGGAGATGATGAATGCATGAAGCTGGTCTTCGTCAAAATACTTGTGGGGAAGAGATGTAAGGAAAGAAGAGTAGTCTCCTGACTTATAGATAGTCTTTGCCAGATCACGAAGAAGAGGAGTCCTTACACCTATTATCCGGGAAGGATCAGTAGAAGGGATTATCTTCACCTGCATGGCAGCATACCCTTCATCTCTTAATTCAAACAACCTCTTTTCTATCTCTTTGTTAGTCATAACTGTCTCCTAAGATCTTTATTCTATTTTCATCAATTCCAGCTGTGCTGCCTGATCTCTTGCGGCATAGATCACGGCAGTTATCTGGACTCTTCGATTATCTTCATCTATCCAAAAATAAACATAATAGTTCTTAACACACATAACCCTGATACCTTCGCTGCGCCAAGGTTCTTCATCAGTCAGTTTTATTCGTTCAGGCATCTGCGACAGACTTTTTATTTCCTTTTTTAAAATAGCTATAGTATTGGAAGCTGCCTTGGGCGCTGCCAGTTCGTTTGTTATATATGATTTGATAGAGAAAAGTTGGTCGCGGGCCTGCCTTGTTATCCTTACAGAATAAGTTTTCATAGGCTCTTTTCAAGTTCGCTGAATACTTCGTCAACATCAAAGGAATCGTCATTTTTTGCCTGATCGAGACCTGTAGCCATCATCCGATCAAATTGAATATCGGAAAGATCTTTACGGGAACTGTACTCGATTGGAAGTGTAAGAGGAAAAGGGATCCCGTTATGTGCGATTATCTGCCTGTAAAAGATGTCGATCGCAACAGAGCGGGGAATACCAAGCCGGTCTAAAATGCCCTCGGCCTGCTCTTTTATCTCTGACTGGATCCTTGTATTTACATTTGCTGTCTTTACTGCCATCCTTCGTCACCCCATCTCTGAATGATATAGTCAGATTATATATGGATGTAACGCGATCTGCAACACAACAGAAACACAATTATACTTTTTAGAGGTTTATATTATTGTCTTGCGAGTTTTTTCTTTATTCGCAGGCATGCTTCTATATGCATGATCCAGTGACGTGAGAAGGGCATCTGTATAAGTCCCCTGATGTCCTTGTTGCACCAGTAGTCGATGAGCCATATAGCGCTCTCGTCAGTACTTACTACGTTTAGGGAGGTCAGGGCTTCGCGCCTCTCACCGGATATCTTCTTTTTCAGGTCTTCAAAAGACATGGAGCGGAGGATATCCTCCGTACTTGATCTGACATCAGCGATATAAGAGTAGAGTTCATCAAGATCCAGCTTTTCCGAGAAGTCGGAGATCTCCTGTTTTACGAGTTCGTTGCCGGTCGTGATGATGGGTGAGCCTGTCCGTTTCTGATATCCCTGTTCGAAAAACACCTGGTCATCTCCCTTTATGAGGGTATGGGCAACGATATCCTCTATACGGAAGATGTGCCAGAGGGAATAGGCGATGGTCTTACTGTGGTAGCCGTCGCTGTTTATAAATGGTATCGCGCTGAAGTCTTCTTTAGACAGATCTTCCCTGAAAGAACAGATAGTATCGTAAAGCTGGTCCCTGAGGACTACTAAAGAGGAAATACCTTCATCAAAGGTATCCCTCTTTTTGATAAGATCCTGCATCTTTTTATTCTGTTCTGACCACTCTTTATTCATGTATCTATTTTATCCGAGGTGGCAGGATCTGTCGATAATTATTAAGCGTATGACATTACAGGCCAGTCGCCGGTATCCACGTTCTTAACAGCCATTATGGAATCGCTGCCGGAGAGATAGAACCTGTAATTGGTACCATCTTCAGAGACCACATCGATGATCTTATCCACACTTTCCTGACCGGGTACGGCAGACTGTATCTTACCTGTATCGATGGTATTACAGATGCCGATGTAATACTGTAGTTTAGTTGTATCTTCGTCCCAACCCATTGCTTCGGCAAATACCTGACGGTTATGCTCATCCGTATCAGGATCGGCTTCGGATGTTGCGGCTGTTTCAGCGGGCGCTTCAGGGAGTGTGGTCTTTTCTTCTTTTTTGCAGGCAGCAAGAAAAGAGATGCACATCATTGTTACTATGATGAGAGTAATTGTCTTTTTCATACTATTCCCTCCGGCTAAGGTGTATTGCTTTCACTTATATACACGGATCCCGGAAGAAAAGGTTGCTACTTCTTTTTAAGGACAGCAATGGCGCCATAGTGGAGCACGTTGAACCTGTCGGGAGCTATCCTGTCCAGAAGCTCTCTGTGTTCCTTGTCCCATGCTTTGATCTCTTCCTCGTTTAAGGATGCTCCTACTCCTCTGCAGGCGAACATCCTGCCGTGCCAGGTCTCTTTTGTGAAGGGGACCTTAAGATCGTATTCTTCGTGGTATTCCATATCAAAATAGTCGTAGCATACTTCAGGGATAAAGATAGGGTGTTTTGTTTCCCTTGCTCCTGACCAGTTAGGGCTGTACTTAAGGACCAGCTCTTCGCTTGCTCCCGCTATCTTATCTTCGAAGGGAAGCCATGCCATGAAAAGGATAACGAGCCTTCCGTCCTTCTTGAGGATCCGGGAGAACTCCGGCATCACTTTCTCATGGTCGAAATACCAGAAGCACTGGCAGGCTGTAAGGACATCGAAAGTGTTGTCGGGGAAATCGATCTCTTCTGCTGATGCGGTGAAGAAGTCGATATCCTTTCCTTCTTCTGATGCCATTCTCTTAGCCTGTTCGATCTGCTCGGGAGAGATATCCGTTCCTGTCCACTTTGCTCCGTAGTGGTACATGTTCCTGGGAAGGACTCCTGTTCCGGTGCCCAGGTCCAGGACATTCTGTCCTTTTATGCAGAGCCCTCTGTCGGCCACTTTCCTATAGAACTCTTCCGGGTAGATGTCCCTGAACTTCGCATATTCTTTCGATGTCTTTCCCCAGTCGAATGCTTTGCCTGAATCTATTCTTTTATCGGTGATCATGATAGGTGCTCCTTTCGGACCTGTTACTCACAGATACAGAATCTGGTCTCCTCATCTGCCTTTGATCTGTAAAGCGCTTTGTCTGCTTTTCTGAAGATATCGGAATAATTCTTTTCGCGGCCGTCGTAGATGGCGGCTCCTATGCTTACGCTTACCTTTTTGTCCCTGTCGGGAAGCGTGATGTTTTCCGATGCGCTCTTTACGATCTTATCAGCGATCTTTTTTGCTTCGTTCCTGTCATCAGTATCCCTGATGAAGATGATGAATTCATCTCCTCCGAAACGGCCGGCGATCTCGTTTCCCGTGAACAGCTTTCCAAGGGTCCTTCCCAGCTGGCAGATCACTTCGTCTCCCACGTCGTGACCATAGGTGTCGTTTATGGATTTGAAGCGGTCCACATCAAGGAGGAACATGATGCCCTTGTCTGTATCTTCGTCTGCTAAGACCTTATTGATCTCCCTCGTGAGGGCTCCTTTGTTCTTAAGGCCTGTAAGTTCGTCCGTATCTTTCTGGATATTGATCTTTCTCGTTAAGACGAATTCCCTGATGCGGATGGAATTGGCGATTATGTTAAGGACTATTCCTACCAGGGTGAAGATGACTACATTGATCATGTCCATCTCCCAGATGTCAGCGGGCTTTACGTTATACATCCAGATAAGGAATACGGCAGAGGCTGCGCAGAGTTCAATAGTCATGAAGAAAGGCTTGTCGATCATGGACATGGGAGATATGAGAAGGAATACGATGAACGTGGTGGCAGGGATATCCGGTTTGTTCTGGGTGATCAGGCAGGAGAATACGAACAGAAGTGAAATGGACAGGTAAATGATCAGCTGTCCGATAAGAGAATCCTTTTTGATCACAAGGAAGATGCATATTACGGCTACTGAATATACGAGACCTATAAGATAGAACAGGCTGTTTGACTTGAGCATGTCATTAAAGAAAGTACTTATATAAAGAAATGCAAATGCAGCCACCATCAGGAAGTGAAGGATGCGCCACACTTCGTAGTTGGAAACATATGCATCTTTCTTGACGGCGTTATATTCGTCTTTTTCGATCCCGCTGTAAAAAAAGTAGTTGCGGATAGTCTTTAGAATTTCCATCTGAACCTCGCTTTTATTCCGATGAGCCTTTGCCCTTGGATATCTTGTAGAGCTCCTCTGCGGCGATCCTCGTCTTGGCCACGATGTCGCCTTCCTTGGGGAAGCAGTAGTAGAGACAGTCGTTGGTTCCGATGGAAACGATATCTCCGATCTCATACCAGAAGTAATCCGAGTTGACGCTGTAGGAAGCTCCCGGGGACTGCTCGTAGTGAAGCTTTCCGTCGCAACCGTCCAGAACGAATCCGTTTATATCGTGACGGAGCCTTCCGGTGCCCACCATATAGAGTGCTTTTGAATCTTTGAGTATAGCTATATCGCAGGGAACGTCAAGTAAGTATGTCCCGTTTTCCAGTTCTTCCTTGACCTGTTCCCGCTCCCAGGCGAACCAGTCGGGAATGTGGTCGAACCTGCTTTCTACGTTTTTGGCCTTGAGCCTTCCCAGTGTATCCAGTTCGTACTCCGCGCCGCATCCGGTGCAGGTCAGGGTGATGCCTTTTCCAATGGTCTTTCCTTCGCTCATGCAGTGGGGGCACTTGTAGAGTATCCTGTTAAGGCCGTCGGCCCTGAAAGGTTCGTCTATCTCGATATTGTTATCCTGCTGCCACTTAAAGTAGTCGAAGGTGAATTCCCTGTCCAGGACCTCGTCTATCTCCCTGACTTTTGTGTTGGCCAGTTCTTCGGGAGTAAAGAGACACTTCATGCGGCAGGAGACATTAACATCTCTTTTCTGAAGGTTGTTGTAGAGAGGGTCTCTGGTAAAGGCGCCGAAGGTGGTGATCATTACTACCGGGTGCTTCAGCTTCTTTAAAAGTACGCCCATCCTTCTGGGGATCCTGGTGCCTGTTCCGTCCAGGGAGTATCCGGCTTCGGGATACATAAGTACGCTGGCCTTATTGTGGTTAAGGGCATGGTCCATATCGGAGATAAGGGTCATATCAGATACAAACTTACGGGTAGGGATATTTCCAAGTGCTCTCATAAACCACTCTTTTCCCACCAGGGCATCTGATGTACAGACGATGCTGAAGGGACGTCCTTTAAGTACTTCGAAAGCGATGGAAAGATCCGTAAAGCTGCAGTGGTTCATTAAGATCATCCAGGAACCGTCCCCGGCTTTTTCCATGTCCACTTTCTCGCAGGTGAAGTTTACTTTCTTAAGCTCGCCTCCGAGAGCGATCCGTCCCACGACTGCCAGGAACTTAGAGGGCTTCTCCGGTCTTTTGTGTTCCCAGGAGGGAAGCTTCATCACTTCTTCGTAGCTTAAGTTCTTTGTCTTGATCTTCATTTCAGTATCTCCTTCGTCATCGAGACTACGACCTCGCAATGGCTGGTCTGGGGGAACATATCTACGGGAGTCACGCCCGTGATCCTGTAGGCTTCCCGGAACTGCTTCAGATCCCTGGCCAGGGTGGCAGGGTCGCAGGATATGTAGACTATGTTTTCCGGTCTGCTCTTTATTATGCTTCCTATGGTCCTGACGTCGGATCCTTTTCTCGGAGGATCGATAACGACGGCGTCAGGGGAGGGAAGACCTTCCTTTGAGATATCTGTCTTTGTCAAGTCCCTGAGTATAAACTTTGCGTTGTCTATGTTTGAAAGCTTTGCGTTTATCTTGGCAGACTCTACGGCTTCGCCTGAGATCTCGATGCCTGTAAGCTCCTGTCCTTCCCTTACGATGGAAAGACCTACGGATCCGGTGCCGCAGTAAAGGTCCCAGATGGTATTTGCGTTTTCTGTTCCTTTTGCTGCCTCGTTATAGAGCTTTTCTGCCTGGTCCGTATTGACCTGGAAGAAGGCGCCTGCTTTTACAAGAAATTCCCTGCCGCAGAGTTTTTCCCTGTAGTTGTCTGTTCCTGTGAGTATCACTCTTTTTCCGGAT
>JAGAFH010000236.1 GCA_017612755.1 Clostridiales bacterium | reverse complement strand
GTCGATGCCGGTCTTTCCTCCGATGGATGCATCCACCATGGCAAGAAGGGATGTGGGCACCTGGAATACTTTTATGCCCCTGAGGAATGTGGCTGCAGCAAAGCCTCCCATATCTGTGACTACGCCGCCGCCTAAAGCAACTACCGCATCTGTTCTCGTGAACTTGTTCTCAGCCATAACTCCCCACATGCCTGCAATGGAGTCTATGTTCTTGGATCTCTCCCCGGCTTCGATTATGTATTCGCAGACTTCCATCTTCTTTATCGTGATGCTCTTCTTAACAGTCTCAAGATAAAGGGGAGCCACGTTGATATCTGATACGATAAGCACCTTCTGAACATCCGGGGCGGTCTTTTCGATAAGGCTTCCCACCTGAGTCAGGGCCCTGGATCCGATTATCACCTTGTAAGAAGGCTTTGTTCCTACAAATATACCTTTCACTTTCCGTCTACCTCTTCTTTTCTCTCCTTACCTTCACGGAGGAGCTCCACAAGTCTGTCGTGGTCGTCGTTTTCCATGGCATCCCTGTATTTCTTAAGCTCGTCTATAAGGTAATCGATCTCAAAGATAAGATTATCCTTGTTCTCCAGAAAGAGCTGGGTCCACATCTCGGGATTGAGCCAGGCTACCCTGGTCATATCCTTGTAGGATCCCGCAGAGAAGCCCTTATGGCCTAAAGCGTTGGGGCTCTTGATATATGCATTTGAGACCAGGTGTGCCATCTGGGATGTAAAGGCGATCATCCTGTCATGATCCTCGGGATGGGCAAGACAGAAAGATCCGAATCCGCAGGGAGCCAGAAGCTTCTTGACCCTGTCCAGGATCTCCATATCGTCGAACCTGTTGGGGCAGACTACCATGGGGGCTCCCTTGTACATATTTCCTCTGGCATGGCTCATACCGGAATACTTTGTTCCCGCCATGGGATGACATCCTACAAATTCAAAACCGCCTTCTTTTGCGATACGGAAACCTTCCTTACATACCATTCGCTTTGTACCGCAGGCATCTATGACCAGACCTTTGGGATTAAACAGGTTCTTCCTCTGCTCCATCCAGTTGATGGCTGCTTCAGGATAAAGGCTGATGATGACGATATCACAGGTCTTAAGATTCTCATCTGTGAGATAATCATCTATCACGCCCTGCATCTTTGCCATATCCGCAACTGTCTCCGTGCGGTTCCAGCCAAGCACTGTATGTCCTTCTTCATTCTCCTTGTAGGCTTTTGCAAAAGATGCGCCTATAAGTCCAAGACCGACTACTCCAACTATCATATCTTTACTCCGTTTATCAGATTATTGATCTCGCCTTTCCGATAGCATCCATTACATCCGTGAACTGATCGGGAGTAAGCTGCTGGGCTGCATCGGAAAGCGCCTTCTTAGGGCAGTTGTGGACCTCGATCTCCAGGGCGTCCGCACCGGATACGATGGCTGCCATGGACATGGGCTTGATAAGGGATACCTTACCGGTAGCATGGGAAGGATCTGCTACGACAGGAAGGTGTGAAAGCTCCTTCAGGGCAGCGATGGCGCTGACATCAAAAGTGTTTCTTGTATATGTTTCGTATGTCCTGATACCTCTCTCGCAGAGGATGATGTTGGGGTTACCCTCGGACATGATATATTCTGCGCTCATGAGAAGCTCCTTTAATGTGGCAGAAAGACCGCGCTTGAGAAGTACGGGCTTCTTTGTCTTACCAAGGGCTTTGAGAAGATCGAAGTTCTGCATGTTTCTTGCGCCGACCTGCAGACAGTCGATATCCTCAAAGACAGGAAGCTGCTCAGGGCTCATGATCTCAGATACGATAGGAAGACCTGTTGCCTCCCTTGCCTTTATGAGAAGTCTGATACCTTCTTCGTGAAGTCCCTGGAAATCATAAGGGGAAGTCCTGGGCTTGAATGCGCCTCCGCGGAGAAGAGTGGCGCCTGCAGCCTTAACGGCTTTAGCAGTCTCTATTATCTGTTCTTCAGACTCTACGGAACAGGGACCTGCCATAACTGCGAAGTTTCCTCCTCCGATCTTTACTCCCCCGATATCTACAACTGTATCTTCAGGATGGAACTTTCTGTTAGCCTTCTTAAAGGGATCGGAGATCCTGGTCACTGACTCGATGATATCAAGTCCCTGAAGAAGATCTATATCGATGGCGGTGGTGTCACCGATAAGTCCCAGTACTGTACAGTACTCACCCTTTGACTCGTTGACTCTTATGCCCTGCTTCTCGAACCATCCTATCAGGTTCTTCACCTGGCTTTCTGTTGCTTCTCTCTTTACTACTGCGATCATGTTCAGATCCTTCCTTTCTTTGCCACATCCTGCGGCTTAACCTAAAACGCCGCCCGGGTCCTGTGATCCGTGCGGCGTTGTTATTTCTCTTTTATTCCCTTAAGATTTCCGTCATGCACAAACCACTCTTACTTCATGTCTCCAAAGTAAAAGTAATAATAGTATGCATTCTCAAAAAACTTCTTGTTCATAAGAATATCCTTTCGGGAAAATTCCCGTTTATTAAAACACTTGAAAAGAACGATGTCAAGAAAAAGGTCAGCCCGCCTTCTTGCACTCTTCCTGGATAAAATCTTCCACTTCCTCGATCTTGATGTCCAGGGCTACGGCAAATTCCGCATTCATACGTCTTTCTGCCTCAGCAAGGATCTTCTCATCCTGCATATTGAGAGTCTTGCCCTCAGCCAGAAGAGCCCTCCTCTTATTGACTATAACGGTTATGACATTGATGATGGCCTTACGGTTTCCGCCCATGACCATATCGTTAAATGTATCCTTACGGAGATTTCTGTCCTCGATCCACTCTATTTCGTTATCGTTTATTCCGTGGATAAGTTCCAGTGCCTCCTCCCGGGATATTACCGGCTGGATCTTGGCAGTCAGTTTCTCATTGTTCATGGGTACATAGACAGTCTGGGACTGCTTAACAAAAAGAGGCTTGAGCACATAATATTTCTGGGGACGTTCATGATAAAAACTGATATCCCTGATATCGTCTATCTGACATACTCCGCTTCCGCCGTAGACAACTGTCTCGCCTTTAGAATGCTTCATATTGACCTCGCTAACCAAACTCAAAAAAAGACCAAACACGAAGATCGGGCACGCGAGCCCGCATTTAAATTATAGCACCCTTTAAGGTCCCATTTCCGTAGACAGATTTTACAAAAAACACCCTCTGTAAATGAGTTAAAAAACGCATTAATAAGGCGATTTGCATATATAAGGGTAAAAAGAATAATAGTAGGGCAAAAAGATAAAAATGATTTGACCTGCGGTCAGTCTTCAGGAACGTATTTATATACGTCAGCCACATCGCTTATGGTCATATATGCCTTAGGGTCCGCATTGTGCACGATGAGCCTCATCCTTGATATCTGAAACCTGTTAACGACAAAGTACAGAACGCCCTTTTCCTTGTTGGAAAAACCGCCCCTTGCAGTTATCTTTGTAGGGCCTGATCCGAACTCTGCCACCAGGGCTTTGGACACGTTGTCCGGCTTGTCGGTAATGATCATTACCGCCTTTGATCTGTCGATACCTTCTACGATGAAATCTATGGTATGAAGGGCCACATAGTAAGTAACGATGGAATAAAGGGGAAGCACCCAGCTGTGAAGTATGGCTCCCGCCGTAATGTACAGAAGAACGTTATAGCACATCATAAACGTGCCTACCGTCAGGTTCAGCTTTTTCGCAAAGATAACCGCCATGACTTCGATGCCGTCGATGGCTCCCCCGTGTCTTACGGATATTCCCGATCCGGCGCCGCAGATAAGTCCGCCGAAGATGGCGCAGAGAAGAAGATCAGTTCCCGCGATGGGAGATGCTTCCTCTATTTCCGTAAGGATGTGGTTTTCGATAACGGATGCGCTTATGGAATAGATAAGTACCGCATAGATGGAATAGAAGGTAAATGCAAATCCCTCCTTGTGATATCCGTAGAGAAGAAGGGGCACGTTCAGGATAATAAGGAACAGAGACAGGGACAGGTAAGGCGGCGTCAGCTGTGAAAGAAGAAGTGACGTTCCGGCGATACCGCTGTCGTAAAGATGTACCGGGGAGAGAAAGACCGTGATTCCGATGGCAGAAACGATACCTGCAACGGTCATCCAGATGAGCTTTTTTACTTCCAGCTCTTTAAGGTTTTTCCATGTCAGTCCTTTTGAACTCATTCTCCCTTTATCCTTCCCGCTGCCATAAAGCCGAAGAAGCAGACGATATTGGCTGCGACTATGGTGGATCCTACCGGAGTTCCGG
>JAGAFH010000235.1 GCA_017612755.1 Clostridiales bacterium | reverse complement strand
GTATCTTCCGACATGGACTTGATGTCGATATTCATGGCATCCATATAGGGCAGGATCTCTTCAAGTATGGAGATCTCTGCTGTGCCGTTACTGACCAGCACATTTTTCGTGCCCCTTTCCCTGACAAGCTTTGCCGTATCCCTTACAAACTCATATCCCACCAAAGGCTCGTTATAGGTAAAGGCGACTCCGATATTTCCTCTGCTTTCGTACTTAAGGGCAATATCTGCCAGCTTTTCAGGGGTTATCTCATCACAAAAATCCCTGCCGTCAGATCTGGATATATCATGGTTCTGGCAGAAGGGGCAGAAAAGGTTACAGCCATAGCTTCCCACAGATAAGATCTTTGAGCCCGGACAGAACCTGTTAAGGGGCTTCTTCTCTATGGGATCTAAGGCAAGGCCCGTGATCCTTCCATAGTTTCCGGCAACGACTTTCCCCTCCCGGCAGATCCTGGCACCGCAGGCTCCTGCAGCTCCCTCATTTATTTCACAGTGTCTGAAACAAACTTCACAAACTGCCATATCACCTGTACCTGATTACTTCAAATCTCTCCAGACGGTAGTTATCGTCAGGATAGATGCCGCCCTTTCTCATGGCGATAGAGATCTGTTCTGCCACCGTATCGACTCCCTCCAGATCCGGAAGGAGAAGTCCCCTTCTTCCGCCGCAGGAGACGATGACCCCGTATCTTTTAACATCAAGCTCCGAAGGCCCCTCAATGGGCTCAGGCTTTCCCAGGATATCCACGCTTAACTCCAGAAGTTCCAGCTCATCCTCCCTCACCGGATCAAAACGGGGGTCTCTTGAGACGGCGCTTATGCCGTTACTTATTATCTCTTCTGCTATAGAACTCTGGACCGGCCCGATGGTGCCGATACAGCCACTGAGCATTCCGCCCTTATGGACCGATACAAAAGCTCCCGCCCGGTCTTTTGTGGCTTCCGGCGGCAGCTCTTTTATAAGGTCAGCAGAAACATCTTCCGGAAACTTAAGCCGTCTTCCGTTTCTTACGAACATCTCGATTGAAGCTCTTGCCAGCTTTACGTAAGCCGTTTCATCTTTGATCATATCTGCCATCACCTTAAGAAACCGCCTTTCCTCATTCTCCCCCAGGGGCTCGAAGATACAGATGCCGTAACCTACTCCCGTCACATCCTGATGGGATAATACCTCAGGTATTACATCCATCCCGTCAAGAGCACCTGCCATGATCACAAAGGATCTGTGACCGCATTCAGCCGCCTGGTCCAGAAACTCCTCATCAAACTGAAGCATACCCAGAAAGTCCGCTTTCCCGGCCGCTTCCATGATCTTCTCATCATATACGGGACCTGCAGGATCAAGACCATAAGGACCGTCCTCCTTGAGCTTATGGGACAGATCCCCACTGGCCACGATGACAGTCTTCCTGTCCAGCTCTTCAGAGACCTGCTTGATATATGTTCCCAGCTTGTAGTGGTCAGTCAGAGGAAGGCCCGACAGCCCTATCCTTATTATCTTCCCGCCCTTATAGTATTTCCTGATGAAGTACAAAGGCACCATGGTACCGTGGTCCAGATCCTTTTCCTTCTGGCCTCTGATGCCGCCCGGGAATCCCTCTGCCCTCAGAAGTTTTTCGAGAAGCTCCGTAAACTCACTGTCGTACTCCTCCTCGAAAACAACTCCGGGAGCCCTGAAGTTTCCAAGATCACCCCTTACCTTTTTCCCGGGGGAAATATGAAAATAGTCCCCGTACATTACGGAGTGGGGGCTGATTATCACTATAGTGTCAGGAGAGACTGCAGAAATGTCCCGGCCTACCCGGTCATAAGAAGCAGTCGTCTCTTCAATAACTGATTCACTTCCACGTCCCACTTCAGGTACGATCAAAGGCGGATGAGGTACCATATAACCTTTACATATGCCCATAATCCTTCTCCTTTCTTCAGAACAGATCAAGCATGGGATCCAGATAGATCTCTTCCCTTACTTTAAGCCGGTATTCAGGCTTAGTCAGATAGTAAAGAAGGAACTCCAGCACCACTGCGCTTCCAAGGCCTCTGCCCTCTATCTTAAAGTTGGAAAAACCTGCCGGGAGATAAGTATCCAGGATATCATCTGTCCCTATAAATCCCGGGTTCTTCATGGCCTCCGAAAAACGGTAACCTTTCTTGGCTTCAGGAGATACGCATACATGATCTTCGCAGGGTTCCCCAAGGCACTTCCTGCTCACGTTCTCATAGCAGTTCTTCCTGTCGTAGCAGCCGAACCAGCAGCATTCGTTACAGAGAAATTCCACCTTGTCCTTCTGATCCTGTGAAAGAGCATTAAGCTCTGAAAGCTTTTTGTTCAACCTGAAATCAGGGACCACATATTTAAAGTCCTCCCTGTTAAGTTCCGCAAGAAACTCAGAAAAGTCAGTCATGACTTTGGTGGTTGAAGAAACCAGATACAGCCCCGAATAGTTAGCCCTTAAATGATCGATAAGAAGCTCCGAATAAACAATGACTCCGTTTTGTACCTTCCCCTTTTCGAAAAGATCACAAAGGGCATTGCACTTTTTATCAGACAGATGTTCCTGGCGAAAAAGGGAATTACTGAAAGTCGGCCGGGCTGATATATCGTACTTTTCCAGAAGGGCCAGCACATCAGAAGGATCCTCATCCCCTACTCCTACCCGGCCTCCGCCCCATATACATCCTTCCGGAGCTCCGTAGACGGAACCGATGTCACACCAGTCGTAGAAATACTCTCTGTGCTCATAAAATAATGGCAGGAAACATTTATAGAGTTCATAGAACTCAAACAGTCCCGGAAGATGGTAGATAGCTTTCTTCTCCATATTGACGCTCCCGCCGAAGATCTCTTCTACATTCTAACACTTTATCAGAAACGGTACTCCATGAAGATATCCGCATAAGGATTGTCATTATATCTTTCTATATGGGTAAATCCGTATCTCTCATAAAGTTTCAGGGCATCCTTATAGATAGACATGGAGTCCAGGACTATCCTCTCATAGCCCTTCTCCTCCGAAAACTCAACTGCCGTATCAAGAAGCCTGAGTCCATAGCCCTTCCCTCTCATCTCCGAAGAGAGATAAAGGGCCTTAAGTTCAGAAGCATCCTCATCAAAGGGCTTTACAGCAACTGTACCCACTACCTCGCCATCAGATAAAAGGCACCAGAATGCGTCGAACTCTTCCTCAATATGGTTATAGAAATAATGCCTTCCTTCAGGCTCGAAAACTTTCCCGATCTCCCGGAAACACTTATCCGTAAAACCGAAGACCCGGTCTTTCAGTTCTTCACTATATCTGACAATAGTCTCCATATATCACATAAACTGCCGGATAAACTGAAGGGCATCCCTGATATCATCTTCATTAGGCCTGCCCTTATTGAAAGCCTTGAACTCTCCTTTACAGTGAAACTCCTTCTCATCTGTGGGAATGCCTTTCTTATCTGCTTCGGCCTTCACCTTCTTAACGGTAGACTTCATCATTGCGGCTGTTCCGAAGTTAACGATCTTTCCCACCTTCTCCTTATCCAGGGATCCGATAAAGGATCTGACCTCAGGATCGATATCAAAGGCATAGTAGGAGTTACCCAGGAAAAGGATATCCACCTTCTCACTTACAGGAGTGCTTATGGGAAGGGATTCAACTCCCAGCTCTTTGGCAATAGCATCTGCCAGCTTCTTTGTATGTCCTGTCTTTGTATAGTATCTTACTGCGTATGTCATAGATATCTCCCTTCTTAATCACATGTATATTCAGGCTTCTTAACAAGTTTTTCCATCCGTGGCTTGATTTCCTTATCCCAGACTTCAGGCTTCCAGTCTTCCTTGTCATATTCCTTGATATCTACAGATACGGAAGACAGATTGCAGCCCAGGATCTGCGCCACATCTTCTGCCACCTTATCAGCACACTTCTTCTTAGTCTCTTCAGTTCTTCCCTTAAAGCATTTGATGACAACGTGGGGCATATTTCTGTCTCCTTCTTAATTACTCTTATTGGATTATAGCAAATTTGACCTGATCTCTGACCTACCGGGTCAAGGTTTTGGTCAAATCCGGCCTGAAACAGAGGTTTTTGACCTAATTGTTGACCTAGAAGGTCAAGGTTTTGGTCAATTTTAGCTGAAAACAAGAATAATTGCCCTAATTCTTGACCTACATGGTCAAGGTTTAGGGCAATTATGGCCTTTTTCAGTATTTGATCTCAGATCAGGTCAGGGATTGGTGCAGATTCCCGAAGAGTCGAAATTATATGTGGTGCCGGAGATCTTATAAGATCCGGTTACCATCTCTCCTCCGCTCTTAAAGTAGTACCAGTTGTTCCTATACTTGAGCCAGCCGGTCTTCATGGCGCCTGAAGATTCAAAGTAGTACCATTTACCGCTGATCTGCTTCCAGCCGGTAGCCATATCTCCTGAAGAGTTGAAATAGTACCAGGTACTGCCGATCTTTTTCCATCCGGAGACCATGGTGCCTGAGGATTCGAAGTAGTACCACTTGTTTCCTATCTTATTCCAGCCCGTGGCCATTACGCCGGAAGACTTAAGGTAGTACCATTTGCCGCTGATCTGCTTCCAGCCCTTCTGCATGGCTCCTTTGCTGCTGAAGTAATACCAGGAGTTTCCGACCTTCTGCCAGCCCTTGACATAGTTTCCGTTACTGTCCATATAGTACCAGGTGGAACCGTCCTGGACCCAGTCGGAAGTTACAGGAACATCTGCGATAAAGTATTTCCAGTCTCCGTTCTTATCCTTAAGCCAGCCGTAGAGAACAGGCGTGTAGTAGCCTGCATAACCGCTGTTCTTTTCCAGCATGGCATCGATCATATCTTCCATATCATCTTCAGTCACTCTGGAGTGGGGAGCTATGGATCTCTCGCTGTTAGCTGCATCCGGATCTCCGTAAGGCTCCAGTATGCCCCACTGGATAGCCCAGGTCACAGCACCCCAGGTATGGTAACTGATATCGTAGAAATCAGAGAACTCGTCTGTCCTTCCATAATCGAAGGCACTGTAAAGATGCATAGTCTCTGAATATCTGTACATCATGAGGGCTGCATCTTCCCTGGAGATATATTCCCCATATCCGAAAGTATCGGAATGGATGTAGGGATATCCTGTGTTGATGTTGGCGATCTCTCCCCAGGCTATGGCATCTGCATAAGATGAGCCTGAAGGAACATCCGTATATCTGCTTCCCACATATACCGGCGGACTTCCTGCCAGTTCATAAAGCTCCTGCATCAACTCTTCACGGGTCACCAGATCCCCTGACAGTCCGTCGTTTGAATCGTAGTAGTAATCAGGAACATAATCAGGTGTTCCGCTGTAACTGGTGCTGACGCTGACATCATTATCAACAGACAGGAAATAAAGGATACCGTTGCCGTAATTGATGGACCAGGAACCTGCTATCCCCCATACATCCTCATAGGATCCGTCGTTATATGTCTTTATGAGACGGCAGTTATTGCCGATATTAATCGAAGTAAAGGAATTGATAAATGCCTGAAGGAAGTAAAGCCTCGGGCATGAAGAAACATCCAGTTCCTCCAGAGCGTTATCTGCGCAGTCCAGATATACCAGGTTAGGATTATTGGAAAGATCCAGTTCAGTCAGATCATTATAGCTGCAGTGAAGTTCAGTAAGTTCAGGATTGTTGGACACATTGATCTCAGTCGCTCCGATGTTTGCGCAGTTAAAGGTCTGAAGTCCCGGGTTATTGCTGACATCTACATATTCCAGATCCTCATTATCCCAGCAGTCCAGACGCTTCAGATCCGGACATACGGATACATCAAGTTCGGTGAGATGGTTTCTGAAACAGTCCAGATGCTGAAGGTTGGGACAATAGGAAAGATTCAGTTCCGTAAGCTCACAGGATCCGCACATCAGATGCTCCAGCTCGGGACACCCTGACAGATCCAGCTCGGGAAGAGGGTTGGTATTACACTCGATATATGCCATTTTCGAGTTCTCGGAAACATCAAGTTCCGTCAGGTTACAGTCAAAGCAGTATACCCATACAAGTTCCGGGTTGTCGGAGAAATCAAGGGATGTGAAGTCGTTTCCGGAGCACCATATTCCGCGGAGGTCTGTATTGGATGAAAGATCCCACTCGGAGATATTATTGTCGGCGCACCAAAGGCCCTGAAGATCTGTGAAGTATTCTATTCCCTCAACAGAATCGATATTTTCGTTTTCGCAGTAGATATTTCTGACAAGTTCGATCTCATCGTCACTGAAATATCCGTTGCCGTTCTTATCATAGAAAGTTCCGGAAAGGACCCTCCTGAAATCGTCGTCCGGGAAATGATCCTCATCGATGGGGATCCCGTCCGCCGCCAGTACGTCCACCCTTCCCAGAAAAGGAAGGAGCACGGTAACAAGAAGAATGCCTGCAAGAATACCTGTAAATCGTTTCATAGTACAACACCATCCCGAAAAAGCTTCAACATTTAGCATTATACCATGCAGTAAAAATATTTTGCTCTCCTACCCGATTATGTAGTTCTGGGCCTGTCTGTCGAACATCTCCTTATATTTGCCGTTCATGGCCATAAGTTCATCGTGGGTACCCTGTTCTATTATAGAGCCGTTCTCAAACAGATACACCTTATCTGCCATCCTGGTTGTGGATAACCTGTGGGAGATAAAAATGACCGTGTCATTGCCCGCATTCTCGATAAGGTTCTTGTTGAGCTTATATTCCGATACGGGATCCAAAGCTGAAGACGGTTCATCAAGGATAGATACAGCCCTGTCACCGTTTTTGATGAAGACTCTGGAGATGGCGATCTTCTGGCTTTCACCGCCGGAAAGATTGGTCCCTTCTTCGCTGAATTCCCTGGTAAGCTGTGTATCAAGTCCCCTGGGCAGGGTCTTAAGGCGCTTACCGAAATCTGCCTTGTTGAGGGCATCGGTGATATCCTTTTCGTCTTCCGGCTTTACCTTTCTAAGCAGCACGTTTTCAGCCACGCTGGCAGCATAGATATTATGATCCTGGAATACGGCGCTTATCTTCTTTCTGTACTCCCTGGTGTTATATTCCCGGATATCGTGACCGCCATATCTGATGGAGCCTCCCGTTACGTCATAGAGCCTCATGAGGAGCTTAACAAAAGTGGTCTTTCCCGCTCCGTTCTCACCGACGATGGCTATCTTCTCACCCGGGTGTATCTGGATGGAGATATTGTTCAGGGTGTTCTTCTCAGCATTAGGATATCTGAAGCAGACATTATCCAGGATAAGAGGTTCAGATCCTTTTTCAGGAGTAAGTCCGTCGGCCGTCTCGATGACCGGTTCATAACTTAAGAACTTACGGAAGGTCTCACCATACTGGCCTATCTGCTGAAGATCCACAAGACAGAAATTGATCTGGTTAAGATTACCCCTGACGATATTTGCTGCATTGTTGGCAGAAGCAACTTCTCCAAGGGCGATGCTTCTGAGCACTAGAGCCAGGTATCCCAGATATGCTGGGACAGCAAAGAACGAAAATACCGTAAATACGGATATCCAGTTAAGGAGCGAATACCAGGTAAGGGGCGGTCCGTACTTCTTTCCCGCATTGACCGCCTCATCCAGGGCATCGTCAAACTGGAGCCTTAAGGGGGTCCTTACATCTGTGAGCTTAAACTCTTTTGCAAACTCAGGCTGGTAGAAGACACGCTTGGAATAGTCCGCTTTACGAAGGGCCTTCTTGTCCGCCATATACCACTGGTACTGGATCTTTTCGATCTTGAACCTGGTAAGGAGGTTTACGGTAAATCCGGCGATGGGGAAAATGGCCAGCACAGGGTTGATGGTAAAGATAAGGACTGATGCAACCAGAAGTGCGATAGTTCCTCCGATTATCTTACTGACCACCATAACAGTCTTTTCCAGCATCTCGTCCGCAACCCCTGCAACAACTACATACATGTCGTAGTACTCGGGGTCGTCGTAGTAGAGAAGATCCATCTTGCTGTTCTTCTCCACCATATCGCGCTGGACCTTGCCGTTGAGTTTTATGAGCTTTGCCTTGCTCCATTCGTTCAATAGCTGCTGGACCCACTCCAAAGCTATGACCAGGATAAGAGAGATAACAAGGATAACTACTATCTTTGAAAACTCCTCCTTACCCGTTATGCCGTTTATGATCATCTTCAGGATAAAAGTGCTGTTAACTGCATTTCCGGCCCTGAGGAAGACATTTAAAAGGATGATCTTTACTATCAGGGATCTGTCATATTTAGCAGCATACCTGATCATGAAAGAAGCATTTTGCACGATCTTCTTTATAGAGATGTTCTGTTTTTCGTCACTCATAGAAAGCTGTGGCTCCTTTCAGCAACTCTTCCGGCAGGCTCTCCTGGTAGTTCTCTGCCTGAAGCATGAACATCTCATAATAATGTTTCTTAAGTTCCATCAGTTCTTCGTGGGTACCTGATTCGGAAACGGTACCGTCCTTCATCAGGTATATCTCGTCAGCCATCCTGGCGGATGAAAGCCTGTGGGAGATAAAGATAACTCCTCTTCCCTCCGACAGTCTCATCATGTTGTTATACATATTGTATTCAGCCAGGGGATCCAGGGCAGATGAGGGTTCATCCAATATGACCATATCGGGGCTCTGGGCAAAGACCCTGGCGATAGCTATCTTCTGGGCCTGACCGCCTGAAGGCACAAATCCCTTTTCATCAAATTCGCGGCTTACGATAGTATCAAGGCCGTCTGTAAGCTCCCTGCCTTCCACATCAAACTGGGCATCTGCCAGGGCTTTTCGAGCCTTCTCATAATCCTCTTCTGATGAGGGCCTTCTCATAAGGACATTTTCGGCCAGGGGCAGAGCAAATACCTGAAGGTCCTGGAATACTGTGCCGAACCTCTTTCTGTAGGAATCTTTATCAATATCATTTATATCCACGCCATTAACAAGGATCTGACCTGATGTAACAGGATAAAGACCCATGATCAGCTTTATAAGGGTGGTCTTGCCGGCGCCGTTATATCCCACGATTGCCAGTTTGTCTCCCTTTTTCCACTTGAAGCTTACATCCTTAATGGTACATGAATCAGCTCCCGGGTAAGCAAAGGAAACATCCTTAAGCTCCACCGTTTCGATCTCACCAACATCCACAGTATCCTTTATGAAGCTTCTGTCCTGCTCCAGGAATTCTTCCAGATTTCCGAAGAGCTTGGATTCATTACTGATGAAGATCCTGTTCTCCACCGCATCCTTAAGCTGGTCTGTAGAGAAAGCCATAGCGGTGATCATGGCCACATAACTGGATACATCTGAAACATCTCCGTACTTTACCTTAAATACAACATAGAAGAATGCGCAGGTACCTGCAAAGATGGAATAGCTGCCCCTCATAAGGAACGAATAAAGAGCGGTCTTCATCCTGTAGACAAGAGATATCCTCTCCATATTGTCCACAGCCTCTTCCTGCTTATCCAGCATGAGGGAATTGATATCAAAGAGCCTGACTTCCGAAGCATATCTTTTTTCGTAATAGACACGCTTAACATAATCTGCCGTCCTCTTGTCACGTGTTATGGCCTTTTCCCGCGCCAGATTTGCTTCACCGTTC
>JAGAFH010000027.1 GCA_017612755.1 Clostridiales bacterium | reverse complement strand
TACGCTCACGGTTACCCTCCTTGATCTTAAGGTGAGCCTTAACGTAGTCACCGACTTCGACCTCGGAATAGTCATTTCTGAGATTTTCACTCTCAATAACTTTAACCAAATCCATTGAAGTTCCTCCTTATCTGTCAGATGTTCGTGCCCCGCGTCGGACAGAGGACCATCCCATTTAGCTGAAATAGTATATTATAATGACTTTTTGAATGCAAGCATTTTTTCCCAATCTTCTGCTGATATAGTCAATTTATCCAGCATATCGGGCCTTTTCTGCCAGGTTTCCACCAGTGAAGCGATCCGGTAGTACTCTTCTATGTTGGCCATAGGTCCTGACTTCAGAACTTCCGGGACCTCTTTTTCGTGCCATACTGGAGGCTTTGTATACTGGGGTGCCTCCAATGTGCCGCTCATGTGGGACTCATTGGTATAAGCATCTTCCGAAGGAAGTACTCCCTCAACCATCCTGGATACGGAATCTACTATGACTACCGAAGCGATCTCTCCTCCCGTAAGGACATAGTCTCCTATGGATATCTCCTCATCGCAGATCTCGCTTATGACCCGGTCGTCTATACCTTCGTAGTGGCCGCAGATGATACAGATATGGTCCTTCTTCGAAAGATCCATGACCCTGTTCTGGTCCAGGACCTTTCCCTTGGGACTCACATAGACGGTGTAAGGTCTGTCCCCGTCTTTCCCAAAAGTACTCTTCCAAGCCTGATATACGGGCTCGCACTGGATAAGAAGACCTGTCATGCCCCCATAGAGGGTGTCGTCGATCTTGCCGTAGTCGTTCTCGGCAAAGTCCCTGATATTTATGGTATCAAGCTCTATAAGGCCCTGCTTTATGGCCCTTCCCGTAATGCTCTCGGAAAGGAAGTTTCTGACCTGGTCCGGAAATAATGTGAGGATCGAGAATCTCATATCACTTCTTCTTTGTCTCGTAGATCTCGTAAAGGCCCTCGGGAAGTCTGACCAGCATCTTCTTCCCTTCGATATCCACTTCGTAACAGACATCCTTAAGGAAGGGGATCTGAAGGTCCTTCTTGCCCTTACGCTTTACGCTGACTATGAAGTTGGCGCCGGTCTCGTATACTTCGTTAACGATACCAAGTTCTCCTCTTTCGTCGTCAATAACGGTAAGGCCTATCATGTCGGCGATATAGAATTCATCCTTGGAGATGGGAGATGCGTCCTTTCTGTCTATGGAGATAAAGCTCCCCTTCAGAAGTTCCGCCTTGTCCCTGTCATCTATGCCATCAAAACTAATGAGGACGTTTCCCCTGTCGAATCTGACTGCACTGATGTCCATCTCTTTTTTGATATTGCCTTCGTTATCTGCCAGGCCTACCTTTTTCAGCTTTTTAAAATGGCGCACATTATCAGTGATCGGGAAGACTTTTACCTCTCCCCGGACACAATGTGCGCCGGTTATCTTACCGATAATGAATCTGTCAGTCATCAGCCGACGATATCGACAACGACACGCTTGCCTGACTTGACATACTTAGCTTTCATGATGGAACGGATGGCCTGTGCTCTCTTGCCATTCTTTCCGATGATCTTACCCATATCTTCAGGTGCGACCGAAAGCTCAAAGATCACTGTATTGCCCCTCTCGGTCTTCTTAACGTTGACCTCGTCGGGGTTGTTTACAAGTGACTTTGCCATATAAGTCAAAAGTTCCATATTAACAGTTTCCCTTTATCAGATGATGCCCTGCTTCTTAAGAAGAGCGCGGACTGTATCTGTAGGCTGAGCACCGTTGCCGATCCACTTCTTTGCAGCGTCTGCATCGATCTTTACTTCTGCAGGATCTGTAAGGGGATTGTATGTACCGATCTCCTCGATGAATCTGCCGTCTCTGGGATAACGGGAGTCAGCTACGACTACTCTGTAAAAAGGAGCCTTTTTCTTACCCATTCTTCTTAAACGAATCTTTACTGCCATTTCTTTTTCCTCCAAAAATTAATTTTGTTTTTGTTTTATATCTGCCCCGCCCTTTGGCGTTACATGCACGTTATCAGAAGAATCTGCCCTTTCTGCCGAATCCTCCGCCCATTCCGGGGAACTTTCCACCGGGGAAGCCGCCCATACCCTTGGGAAGCTTAAAGCCGCCCTTACTGAACTGCTTCATCATCTTTGCCGTCTGCTCATACTGTCTTATGAGCTGGTTAACATCCTGTACCGTAGTACCGGAACCCGCCGCGATCCTCTTTCTCCTGCTGGCGTTGAGGATACCGGGATTCTTTCTCTCCCTCTTGGTCATGGATCTGATGATGGCCATATTCCTGTCGATCACTCCGTCAGATCCTTCAAGCTGGTCGTCTGAGACCTTGCCTGCCACGCCCGGAAGCATATTTACAAGATCTTTCATGGAACCCATATTCTTCATCTGCTCGAACTGGGAAAGAAGATCATCCAGGGAATACTGGTTGCTCATCATCTTCTCGAGGGAAGCCTTTGCCGCATCCTCATCAATATTCTGTGATGCCTTCTCGATAAGGGACAGAACGTCTCCCATTCCCAGGATCCTGTCTGCCATCCTGTTGGGATAGAAAGTCTCGATAGCATCGATCTTCTCTCCTACGCAGATATACTTGATGGGCTTTCCCGTCATCTTCCTGATGGAAAGAGCGGCACCGCCTCTGGCGTCACCGTCCATCTTCGTCATGATGAATCCGTTCATTCCGATGGACTCTTCAAAGGCAGTTGCTACATTAACGGCCTCCTGACCGATCATGGCATCTACTACAAGAAGCTTCTCGTCAGGTTTTACAGCGTTATTTATGAGCTTCAGCTCATCCATCATCTCATCGTCCACTACGGTACGTCCTGCAGTATCCACGATAAGGAAGTTACAGAGCATATATTTTGCCTTCTCGATAGCATCCTTAGCTATCTTGACCGCATCCTTCTCCTGGGGATCGATATAACAGGGTATGGAGATGGAATCAGCCAGTACCTTGAGCTGCTCGGCAGCTGCAGGTCTGTGGACGTCAACGGAGACGACCATGGGCTTTTTGCCGTCTGCCTTCAAAAGCTTAGCCAGTTTAACGGCAGTAGTAGTCTTACCAGCACCCTGAAGACCGTAAAGGATAACTACTGTAAAGCCTGAAGGATTGACTGCGATCTTCTCTTCACCGGACCCCAGAAGCTCCACAAGGGATTCATGTACGATCTTTACGATCTGCTGTCCGGGAGTAAAGCTTCCTTCGATATCGGCATTCTTGCACTTCTCGGTCATCTCGGATACGAAGGACTTGACTACGCTGTAGTTGACATCCGCCTCAAGAAGAGCCATGCGGATCTCACGCATCATGTCCTTTATATCCTGCTCCGTTACACGGGCCTTGCCCCGCATGGCGGAAGTGATCTTCTGTAATTTTGCCGAAAGGCTTTCAAACATCTGTTATATCTCCGTCTTAAGTGCCATAAGAAGCGCTTTGGCTCCCTCGGCATCATCTTCATCTATCAGCCTGATGGCTTCATCTATAAGGGCCAGCTGGGAGGAAAACCTCTCTACCAGGCCGAGCTTCTCCTCATAGTTCTGAAGCTGCTTTCTGGCTCTGTTGATGGTATCGTGTACCCCCTGCCGGGAGATGTTCTCGCTGTCAGCTATCTCTGACAGGGAAAGATCATCATCAAGATAGAGCTCCATGGTATTTCTCATCTTTTCAGTAAGGAGATTTCCGTAAAAATCCATCAGCATGCATTCATCAACAGATCTCATGCAAAAACCTCCACACAAATAAGGATGCGCAAAATACCTGTGTAATGATACTATTGGGAAAACAAACTGTCAAGTGTTTTTACTTGTCAGCTTATTCCATGTGGTCAAGATTGGAAAAATCGCCCTTGGCATTACGTACTACGAAGAATCCTCTTCTGAGGCCGTACTCGATCTCGTTACAGAAAAGTCTTCTGTCGATCTTCTCCGGGGGCTCGTTTACCAGCTTAAGCTCATTCCACTGGTCCCTGCCGTGGGTCTTGGATACATACATGGCCATATCGGCCAGATCCACATGATCGTGGATATCAAGGAAGAAGTCATCCTTATGGGTAAAGGGGAAAGATACAAAACCGATGGAACAGGTGATCTTTCTTCCGTTTATGGAGATATTCCTTCTGAAGGCCTCATTGATCCTGATGGCCACCTCGGAGAAATCGAAGGGATACTTGGCGGAACAGACTACTACGAACTCCTCACCGCCGTTTCTAATGACGACACCGCCCTCACCTACTGTTGACCTGAGAAGTCTTCCTACATCCCTGAGCACGTCATCACCGGCAGCGTGGCCGAAATCGTCGTTGACCTTCTTAAAGTGGTCGATATCGATCATAAATACTGCATACTGGTCCAGATCGTAAGTCTTGGGGCCGCTGGTCTTCTTATGGCTGTCAGCTATACGGACAGTCTGCATGATACTGGAGAACTTCTGCATGAAGTACTTCTTATTGAAGCATCCCGTCAGTTCATCCATATACTTCTCGGCGGAAGCGGTATCTACGTAGTAGATGACCTTTTCGTGCCATGTGAGCTTGGAATCACTGTTCCTGAAAGGATTTGAGAGCTTACCGTTGACCATGTACTCGGGAAGGTCCGTCTTGGTAAGGTTATAGAGCTTACTGTTGATCTCACGGACCGGAGTGTTGATGGTATTGTCAAAGAGCTTTACCGCAAAGATGGTAAAGATAATGGTCGAAAAGATAGTATGGATTATAAAGTACCAGAAAAGGGCGCTCTGGACAGGCTCCATCTTCCAGGGGAGCATGGTAAAAGGAAGCTCCACGAAAAGGCTGGAGACCATGAAAGCTATAAAGTTAACACCTGCCATAGCAAAGAAGATAACGGTTCCGAAAGCGATACCCGCATCAAATTCAGACTCCCAGGTACCGGAACGGTCCAGTCTCTTAAAGGTGTTTATTATATGTGTAAAAAAGCCCTTTATGTACTTCATATAATTCCTTTATATCATACGATGACTGCTTTTTTGTATACTTTCTTTCCCTTGCGGAGCTTGATGCCCGCAGAAAGCTGCTCCTTACTTACTGTTGCTGCGATGTCATCCACCTTCTCACCGTCGATGGTAACGCCGCCCTGCTGGATAAGACGCTTAGCCTCACCCTTACTCTTGGCGATCTCCATGACCACCATAAGATCTGCTACCTGAATGCCCTCAGCGGGAACGTCAGAGTCAGAAAGCTCTGTAGTAGGCATATTGGAATCGTCACCGCCGCCTGCGAAGAGCGAATGTGATGCCTCCCTTGCCTTGGAAGCCTCCTCCTCACCGTGGACCAGCTTGGTAAGTTCGAAAGCCAGGATCTCCTTCTTCTCGTTGATCCTTGAATCATCCCACTTATCCATCTCCTCGATCTCTTCGATAGGGATAAAGGTGAGCATCCTTATGCACTTCATGACATCCTGGTCTCCAACATTTCTCCAGTACTGGAAGAACTCATAAGGTGATGTCTTCTCCGGATCGAGCCATACAGCATTTCCTGCCGTCTTACCCATCTTCTTGCCCTGGGAATCCGTAAGGAGCGTAATAGTCATGGCATGGGCATCCTTGCCCAGCTTACGGCGGATAAGTTCTGTACCGCCCAGCATATTGCTCCACTGGTCGTCTCCGCCAAACTCCAGATTACAGTCATACTTCTGGAACATATAGTAGAAGTCATAGGACTGCATAATCATATAGTTGAACTCAAGGAAGGAAAGTCCCTTCTCCATACGCTGCTTATAGCACTCTGCACGGAGCATATTATTTACAGAGAAGCAGGCGCCTACCTCACGGAGAAGCTCGATATAGTTAAGGTTCATGAGCCAGTCGGCGTTGTTGACCATCTTGGCCTTTCCCTCGCCGAATTCGATGAACTTCTCCATCTGC
>JAGAFH010000234.1 GCA_017612755.1 Clostridiales bacterium | reverse complement strand
GTGGTCATACCTTTGGCAAAGAACAGTCCCGCCAAGGTGACAATGAAGGGCTGGATATTAAGATAAGCTACCAGGAATCCCTGTACCAGACCAAAGGCAAGGCCGATACCGAGAGCGATAAGAAGTGACGTAAATACACTTCCTCCGTGGAAGTCCAGATGGACGGCGCATGCCATACAGACGAGAGCTGTTACCTGACCTACGGAGATATCGATACCGCCGGTGATCATTACCAGGCTCATGCCACAGGAAAGGACGATGAGCGCTGCATTTTCGTTAAGGATATTAAGGAAGGACTGGGGCTTTGCAAAGCCTTTTCCTATGAATACTACTGCACAGATATACATCACCACGAATACGATGATAGTTATCATGAGAAGGATGGCAGTATCGGTAAGAGCAGCCCTTTTCTTTAATTTGTTAGATGTGTTTACGACTGACATATCAAGCTGCCTCCTTTGCTGATTTTGAAGGTAACACCTTTTCCTTGAGCTTTCCCAGCTTCTCGCGGACGATGGGAGCGCTGAGTACAACGAGGATGATAACTACTACTGCTTTGTATGCGGCAATGGCAGTTGAACTGACGTTGAACTTGAAAAGCGTTGTTGTAAGGAACTGGATAACGTATGCTCCGATGATGGAAGCAGTCATGTTGAACTTACCGCCGCTCAATGCGTTACCGCCAAGAGCAACTGCCAGGATGGCATCCATCTCGATATCCTTTGCTACAACCGAATAGTTGATGGTGGAAAGACGGCTTACCTTAATGAATCCTGCAACTGCAACACAGAGACCCAGGATAACGAATGTTATGAGCTTGACCACCTGGGGATTGATACCGTTAAGTCTGGAGGAATCGGAATTGATACCAACGGACTGGGAATAAAGTCTCAGGTTTGTGAACTTCAGCACAAGGGCGATAACGATGATGCACGCAGCGGTAATGAAAACCGGTGTGGGTATCGGGATACCGGGAATGAAGTTTCCGTAGTAAGCAAATTCGGGATCGCTTATAACGGGAAGTTCATTGTTGTTGATCCAGGCAGCGATGGATCTTCCTGCCGTAAACAGGATAAGCGTTGCGACCATGGGCTGGATCTTGAAGTAGGAAACGAGTACGCCGTTAAATGCGCCGAAGAGCATAGCTACGACACAGCAGACAAGGAATGCTACGATGATAGGTGCCTGCATATGATCAGGCCTGGAGTTTGTACCGCAGAGGACTCTCAGGATAACGCTTCCCGCAATGGCTATGGCTGAGCCGACACTGATATCCTGTCCGCCGGAAGCGGAAGTAACAAGGGTCATGCCGATAGCGAGTATAGCAAGCTCTGAGGCTCTGTCTATGATCGTGATCAGATAACCTGAAAGAACATTATATCCGTTGGCACTTTCACCCATTGTGATCTTAAAGAAGCTGGGGTCTGCTATAAGATTAAAGATGATCAGCAGAAACAGTGCCGCCAGAGGGATAAATATCTGCTGATGGATCAGCTTGTTGAAGAAACCGCCGATACTGCCGTTCTTCTTTAATGTCTTATTTCCGGATGATGTCATTTAGATTCACCTCCTGCGATGGTCGCCATTATCTTATTCTGATTAAGATCGTCACCCTTAAGTTCTCCGACGACCTTACCGTCACGCATGACGACCAGTCTGGAACAGGTCCTGATCATCTCGTCGATCTCGGAAGAAATGAATGTTACGCTCTTTCCTTCTGATGCAAGCTTTAATACAAGTTTCTGGATCTCTACCTTGGTTCCGATATCGATACCTCTTGTAGGCTCATCCAGAAGGAGATACTTGGGATTGGCAAGGAGCCACCTTGCCAGGATAACCTTCTGCTGGTTACCTCCCGACAATGACTTGATGGGAGTGTCGGATGAAGCCGTCTTGATATTCAGAAGCTTGATATATTCATCTGCAAAAGCCTCGGCCTGGGCACGGCTGAAGGGCTTGAAGAATCCTTTCATGACCTGAAGCGCAAGGATAATGTTCTCTCTTACGGAAAGATCTCCCACTATCCCGTCGCGCTTCCTGTCTTCCGGGAGATAACTGATACCGTTCTTCATGGCATCAAGGGGTTTGTTGATATGAACTGTCTTGCCGTCGATCTTAACAGTTCCTCCCGTAACTTTATCTGCGCCGAATATGGCGCGAACGCACTCACTTCTGCCGGAGCCCAAAAGTCCCGTGAATCCGTTGACCTCTCCCTTATGAATGGAGAAATCAAAAGGCTTGATCCCCGTGGTACCGGCCAGTTCATGGGCCTCGTAGACAGGAGTGCTGTTATAATCAATTTTTTCCGTGTCTGATTCGCTCTTTATATCTGCCATGTCATCAAAGTCTTTTCCGAGCATCTTGGATACGAGCTGAACACGGGGAAGGTCCTCGATAATGTATTCACCGACCAGTTTTCCGTCACGGAGAACGGTGATACGGTCACATACTTCATAGACCTGCTCCAGGAAGTGGGTAACGAAGATTATTCCTACACCCTTTTCCTTAAGTTGTCTCATGAGTTTGAAAAGTTTCTCGACTTCCTGTTCGTCGAGAGATGATGTGGGCTCGTCAAGGATCAGGACCTTACAATCCATGTCGACCGCACGTGCTATCGCTACCATCTGCTGGACTGCGATAGAGCAGCTTCCCAGCTGCTGTGTGGGAAGGGCGGGTATAGCAAGCGATTCAAGGAGCTTGCCCGCATCCTCATTTATCTTTTTCCAGTTTGTCAGGCGGCTCTTTGTCCTTCCGATATACATATTTTCTGCAACAGTCAGATTAGGACAGAGAGTGATCTCCTGATACACCGTGGCAATACCCAGATTCTGGGCGTCCTGAGGGGAACGGATGTTTACTGCACTATCTGTTCCGGCAAGATGTATGTTTCCTCCGTCTTTGGGATATACGCCGGTGAGTACCTTAATGAGTGTAGACTTTCCTGCACCGTTCTCTCCCATAAGGGCATGTATCTCGCCTCCCCTTAATGTGAAGTCTACCTGTTCGAGAGCTCTTACACCGGGAAAGTATTTACAGATACCGCGCATTTCCAATACAGCGCCTTTTTCCATCTTTTCCGCCTCCTGTAGTAAAAAGAATGTGCGGTGCGATGAAACACGCACCGCACATTCATCTGTGGTTACTTAATTATTCTTTTGAAAGATCAGTATGATCAGATACCGTAGTTATCAACGTCATCCTGTGTGATCGTTGTAGCGTCGAATCCCTGCTCCTGCATGATAACTACCTTCTGGGAAACACCATTCTGGATGATGTCATCGATGTAAGAAGCCTGGAAAGGATTGCACTGCTGGTCATAGTTCCAGTTGCCTGCAAGGAGTTCTTCAAGAGCCCAGGTATTGCAGTCGAAACCGATGATGATAACGTCTCCGCCTACACCGTGGGAGATGTTAGCTGCGTCGAGAGCCTGAACAGCACCCTTAGCCATATCGTCGTTCTCAGCATAGATTACGTTGAAGGACTCACCGGAGTCGATAACGGACTGAACGATCTGCTGTGCATTCTCAGCGTTCCACTCAGCTGTCTGCTGTGTAACGATGTTCCAGTTGTCGTTGTTAGCTACCATCTCGTCAAGAGCGCCTGTACGGCCGATCTGAGCTGCAGAACCCATAACGCCCTGGATGTGGATGATGTTGTACTCGTCAAGACCCTGGGAAGCGAGCCAATCAACTGTCTGCTGGCCTTCCTGAGCCATGTCGGAAACGATGGATGCTTCATAAAGGCTCTCATCTGCATCGATAGTTCTATCGAAGAGGATTACCTTGATGCCTGCGTCCTGAGCTTCCTGAAGTACGGAATCCCAACCTGATGTACCGGCTGCGGAAATAAGGAGATAATCAACTTCATCCTGGATGAACTGCTGAGCTGCAGCGATCTGATCCTCATTCTTCAGGCTGTAGTAGAATGATGCATCATAACCGTTCTCTTCTGTGAAGGTGTTCTTCATGTCTCTGTCGTTAGCTGTACGATAGCCGGACTCGTTGGGATCGTTGTTGATGATACCAACCTTGATGAGACCGCTGTCTTCTTCGTCTCCGCCCTTAGCTGCGCAAGAGCATGCTGCAAGGCTGAGTGATGCAACGAGAACTGTTGAAACTAAGATCTTCATTAATCTCTTCATTTTTTGCCTCTTTCTTCCTTTTATAGGATATTGGGTTTTCATAACACAGGCCCTCCCTGTGTTTCTGCCCCAAGTAAACACATTTTCAAAAACCCTTTCAATGATTCCTCGTATAGGTATTGAGAATGGTGAAACTGCATAAATACAACTTTACCCCCGAGCAAAATATCGAATACAGATATACGCCTGATACACGTTTCCCGGACCAAAATGTTGATTATCTTCCGATTTCTTGTTGAATAATTTACGATATGTTCTCTTTGCGCCTTCCAAAATATGTTAGCAATTTGACCATCTGCGAAGCCTGATGTGGAAAAAACAACTACACCCCGAAAAAATACGATAAAAAAACAAACACAAAAGATCCCCTGTCTTAAGATGATGATAAGAAAATCAACCACCTATTACTTCCTTATGGGATATAATGACGGCAAGTAACGGTCATATGCCAGAAAAGCCTTCGGGGGAGGATATCTGATGGCATCAAAATACCTGACAATAGCTAACGATCTCGAGTTGCGGATCAAAAAGATGAAAGCGGAAGGGGACAGCAGGCTTCCCTCCGAAGGAGACCTCTGTTCCATGTATTCATGCAGCCGCCAGACCATAAGACTGGCTCTTGAGGTATTGGGAAGAAAAGGTCTCATCGTTAAACGCAGGGGTTCCGGATCTTACATAGCCGACACTGTACCGGTTCCCGGCAACAAAGTCTTTTTTATCACTTCCGATGAAGATGAATATATATACCCTTCTTTATTGTCACTTCTGAAAAATGAGCTTGCGTTAAACAGATTGGAACTTATATGTAAGAGCACCTCCGGTTCCATATCCAGGGAAAAAGAGATACTTTCGGAAGTCATCGGAAAACACCCGGCGGCAGTTATTATCGATCCCATCAGCAACATGATCCCCAATCCCAATATCCCGCTTATGGAAAAGATCATGGCAACAGGTATTACCCTGATCTTTTTCGAACGTTCTTACCCCCTTAAGGGAAAAGATCCGGTGATCGTCGGTGGCGATCATGAGGAAGGTATCTCAACTCTAATACACCACCTGGCTGAACGAGGAAGAAAGAACATCGCCGGACTTTTCCGTATGGATGATTCTTCAGGCCTGTCCTGCTACAGGGAATGTATGGAAACCTGCGCTTACCTTTCTCTCCCCTTTGACGAAAACGGATTTCTCCTCTATTCCGGCAAGGACCGGAAACAGTTTTCCCGGGGCGGAGATGAATTCTTCAGGAAATTTATCGATGAATGCCTGACGGGAAAAGATTCCGTCATATGCCAGAACGATCTTGTCGCATATCATCTTATAAGAGCCCTCCGGAAAAAGGGTATCAGCGTCCCCGGTGACGTGTCGGTAGTCTCCCTCGGAAACAGCTATTACACCACCAGAGGAGATATAAGTATCACTACCGCGTCCAACGACGAAAAAGAGCTCTGTAACGCATTGATAAACGCGGTCCTGACCAACAAAAAGGGAAAACCCTTAAGATGGACCCTCAATGTCAGAAAGAGCAGTTAATAAGTCCTTCCGTCTATCAGTTCCTGGGTAAGATCATCTTTTGTAAAGAGAGCTTCTTCTATGTATACCTGCTTAGGTATATCCTCTCCCGCCCTGTACTGCCGGATCAGTTCTTCTACACTGGGGCCCTGGAGGGGATTACATTCAACGCAGAGATCCACCTTTCCGTCAAAACACAACTGAAGAGCTGCCGATGTGGCATCAAAAGTGATTATCCTTACCTGGCCGCCTTCACCATAAGTTATGCCCGCTTCGTCAAGAGCCCTGATAGCTCCGAAGGTCATGTTGTCATTCTCGCTGTAAAGAACGTTAAAGTCTGTGTTTTCGCTCAGGAATTCAGTCATTGCCTCGTAGCCTTTGGCCTCGGTAAAATCCCCGCAGATCTGACCTGCAAGTTCCCAGTTGTCATGGGCTGATACCCCGTCTTCCAGAGCCTGGCTCCTCAGGAGCTGGGCTGTGGTCCCGTATGTTCCCTGAAGATGAAGGATCTTCAGTTCCTCTCCCTCTGTCTGGCCTTCCAGCCACTCCACGGCTCTGTTGCCCTGACCCAGAAAGTCCGATCCCACATTGGTAAGATAAAGATCATCATTCCAGACATTTACCGAACGGTCCATTATGATGACAGGGATACCTGCATCATATACTTCTTTGAGGACTGTATCCCATCCTTCCTCCATGGTGGGAGCTATAACTATTATGTCGACTCCTTCAAGGATAAAACTCCTTACGGCTGCAAACTGGTTTTCCTGCTGTTGTTTGGCATTCTCCATCTGAAGATCATATCCTTTATCTTCCGTGAAGGTCTCGATCATGGAATCTGTATTTGCCAGTCTCCAGTCTGACTCTGATCCGCTCTGTGAAAAACCGATAACAAACAGCTCAGTATCCGTTTCAGGAGCAGACCCGTCCCTGAAACAGCCCGCCAGGAAGATCACATATGCAGCCAGGAGCAATATACTAAAGAATCGTTTCATCATCTATTTCCGCCTTTCGCGGGATGCTCATCTTAATGGATGTGCTTTCACCCGGAGTACTTTCGATATCAAAGGAACACTCATCTCCGTAAAGGAGCTTAAGCCTTTTATACGCCGACGTAAGACCGAAGCTGGTAGTATCCTCGTTAAGGACCCTCGCTTTAAGATCCAGAAGCTCTTCTTCGCTCATTCCAAGACCTGTATCACTTACCTTGAGGATTATGCTGTTATCTACCGCTTTACCGGTGACGATAATCTTTCCTTTTCCCCTCTTAGGCTTCAGGCCGTGATAGATAGCATTTTCCACCAAAGGCTGGAGCGTCATCTTGGGAAGCTTATTCTGCTCGATATCGGGATCGATGTTGATCTCATATTCCATGATGTCCCTGTAACGGACCTGCTGGATCTCAAGATAACTCTTTATGTGTTCCTTCTCCTCTCCGATGGTAACGATATCCCGGCCGTCACTTAAGAAGGAACGGAAATAGGATGACAGACTGGTGACCATCTGTTCCGCCTGATCGTTCTTTCCGATCTCGATAAGCCATACTATGGCATCGAGGGTGTTGTAGAGGAAGTGGGGATTTATTTGGGCCTGGATAAGTGACAGCTCTATATCGCGGAGCTTTATCTGCTCCTGCCGGTTAAGTTCAATCTGCTTGTTCAGCTTGTCCGCCATGTCTTCTATTCCGGTACTGAGAAGGGACAGACTTACGTCGTCCGTCTCTACCGGGGTATGGGCCGTAAGGTCACCTCCGCCTATCTCCTCAACACGGGTATTCATCTCTACTATGGGGTCGGTGATGCTCCTGCTCAGCCTGACCGCTCTTCTGAGAACGGTAGGAGTAATGATCACCATCACAAGGACTATAAATGCCATCTCTATAGTCATCCAGAAGTCCAGCTGCCTCTGGATCCTGGCCATTTCACCGGCCTCATAATAAAGATAGGAATAGATATAATCCTCTATCAGGGATGTAATGCCATATATATTTGTCTCCAACTGTTTCATCCTCTCGTCATAGGACCTGGTCTGTTCTATCTTTGTCATATAGGTACTCAGGTTATCGCAGAGAGTAAGAACGTTGTTCATGGCCTTACGGCTGTCAGGGTTGGTGGTATTTTTGAGAAGCTCCTCTGCCAGAGCCTTAGCGGAAGAAACATCGTCCCAGGGCAGCTCATCATTACTGCCTGAAACATAAAGATACATCTGGAGATCTATATCATCCTTAAAGTTCTGGTTGAATCCGGAGGCCTTGACGATATTCCCCGACACTGATTCGTACATGATGTTACGGGTCAGGATCATGGCAAAGATGATGAGAAGGATACCTACGATAGGAATGAACATCTGAAGCAGCAGGCGGAACATCTTCCCCTGTACGGTGTTCTTATTAAACCGTTCCTTAAAGAACCTCATTACTCGGTTTCCCCGTTACGGTACTGGCTGGGAGTACAGCCCTGATGTCTCTTAAAGACAAAGGAGAAATACCTGGGATCCTTATATCCTATCTCGTATGCGATCTCGCCGGATTTCTTGCTTGAAGTCCTCAGCAGATGCTTCGCTTTTGCCATCCTCTTTTTGGTGATATATTCAACAAAGGAAAGTCCAACCTTATTACTGAAGAGAGCGCTCAGATAGTTGGAACTTATATTGATAGCCTCTGCAACGCCGTCCAGGGATATATCCGGATCGGAAAAATGCTGGTCCAGGTACTTTATGGCAACATCGATAATATCGTTTCCCCTCTTCTGGGCCTCGGTCTCCCTCATCCGGATACCTGTCTTCAGGACATCGATCATGTAGTTGCGGACCTCTTCTTCATTTATATTCATATCAAAGGTGGGAAGCCCCTTGGAGATCTCCTCCGGATCCACCTCAGCTTCCTTAAGAGCCAGCTCTACATTTACTCTTATACTCACCAGAAGGTAATAGCGGAAAAGAATTGAACGTTCTCCTCCCTCCAGGCTGCTTATATATTCATCGGTAAAAGGTTCCACCTCGCTCAGGGTACCTGTCTGCACAAAGTACCTGATTATCAGGGGATCGAACTTGCCTGCATCGATCTTATTGATGTCATTATCGGAAGATTCATACTGCTCTTCCTTAAGAAGCTCAGGAGTAAAGATGTGCTGGCTTGGAAAGATATGTCTGTAGGCAAAGGCCCTGTTGGCATCCGAATAACAGGAAGAAAGACCGCTGAGCCTGTTGGTCCTTACGCCTACTGCCAAGTGCCAGTCCAGTGTATGGGATGCCTCTTCGCACCTCTTCTTTATAATATCCACGCACTTGTTTTCAAGCCTGGGAAGGCTCTCTGCATCTCCCTTGATAAGGACTGCGTATGCCAGAAGGTTGCACCTGAATATTATGTAATCGGGATACTGGAGAAGCTGGTTCAGAAGATCCTCCGTAACTACTGATGCATCATCCGTATATGTGGACTGATGGATATCCCGGACTGAGAAGATCACGATATTATACTCATCAGCGGCCAGATCCAGATGGAGCTTATTGGCCTGCTCATATATCTCCTGGACCGAAAGGGAACCTTCCACCAGTTTCTCAAAGAAAGCCCTGTGGGAGAATCGCTCGAACTTCTTAAACTCCTGCTCATACTGCCTCAGGTAGTCCTTCTGCTCATTCTCTTCGTTGATCTTCTTTCTTGTTCCTTCAAGAGCAGTGATCATATCAGCTTTTGTTACAGGCTTGAGCAGATACTGTTCAACTCCCAGTTCTATAGCTTTCCTGGCATATTCAAAATCGCTGTATCCGCTGATAACGATGATCTTGATATTGGGGAACTCACTCATAACGGTCTTACTCAGGGAAAGACCATCCATAAAGGGCATTGTTATATCAGTGATGAGGATATCGGGCTTCAGCTTCCTTATCATGGGAAGGGCCATCTCTCCGTCCGGAGCATCTCCTACGAATTCAAAGCCGTGTTTCTCCCATGGGATCATATCGCGAAGTCCTTCGCGAACTATACTTTCGTCTTCACATATAAATACTTTAACTAATTCCATGGGGCCCTCCGGGATACTGTATTATTGTATCACAAAACCACGATCCCCATCTCTATGGTGTATCCCCCCTCAAAAAAAGGGCCAAAAATAGCAGTTATTTTTTATTATTTCTCCTTCAGATGTGTTAAAATGTGAGGACAATACGAGTGGGGTTTTTACTTAAAATGGCCAGAAAAAAAGAGAAATACGAAATGTCCAAGCAGGAAAAGATCTGGGTGACCGTTGTCGTCGTCCTTACCCTTACCTTGATAGGATCATTGATCTTTTCCAATAACTACAGGATCGAATTTTACGGTGAAATGAATAATGAGCTGCGTGACAGCGAACTCTTTGAAGACCTTAAGAGCGGTAAGTCTATATGCTTTGTCGGAGACAGTATTACCTCCGGTTCCGATAACTGGGGCGTCTCATGGTACGATCCCCTCAAGCCGTATATCGAGGGCGATATAAAAGAATGTACAAAAGATGACTGGACTACCGGTGACTGGACACTCTCGAAGGTAAAGATCCCTGAAGCCGACATATATGTAGTCGCCCTGGGGATGTATGATATCAGGACTAATGATTCGGCGCTCAGTGCCGAGACCGGCAGCGATTATGTTTCTGCAATAGCAAATATCACCGGCAAGATCACTGACGTCGCCCCCGGTGCAAAGATATACTATATCGCTCCCTGGCCTGTAACAGAGGCTCCGGAGGCTTTCTATAAGAGGAGAACTGAATTTGCCAATTCGCTCTCGGAATGGTGTAACGGAGTGGACAGGATCTTTATAGATCCCTATCCGGCTATCTTCCAGGCCTTCAAGGATGATGATGCCGCCAGGTATATGAAAAACAACGACCAGCCGAATATCAGATACGGCGTAGGACTCTACAGTTATGCGGTACTTTATCAGGACCACCAAAGAAGAGTCTGATCATAAAACAATAAAGATCCCCCGCCCACAGGACGGGGGATCTTTTGTTCTTCACTGATGATCAGGTCATCTGCTCATGATCTCAGAGATAGCATCCATGATCTTGTC
>JAGAFH010000026.1 GCA_017612755.1 Clostridiales bacterium | reverse complement strand
ATGCTGGATCCCATGAGCCGTGAAGAGTTCCTTCTCACAGTTGAAAGACTCCGGCTGGAGCGGGGCATGACGGTCATTACCATTACCCACGATATGACCGAAGCCCAGAGATGCGAGAAGGTATTTGTAATAGAGGATGGAGTGGTCACTCTTTCCGGAACTCCGGAGGAGGTCTTCGCGGATAAGGAAATGGTCATGAAGTCGGGACTTGAACTTCCCGTTAACTGTGATCTGGTATCGGCTGTTTCTTCCCTTACCGGATCTTCTGTCTCACCTTCCGATCTGAAGGATGATCCTTCATGTTCCTCGGCTGTCTGCAGGATGCTCAAGGATGTATCATCTTCTGTTAAGGTCCCCTCTGTCTCTTCTTCCGTCCGTCCTTCTTCAGGAAAGACTGTGATGGAAGTATCTTCCCTCAGCTATTCCTATGACAACGGACAGAACTTTGCCATCAATAATATGGAACTTGATATTTATGAGGGGGAGATCCTGGGGATAGTCGGGAAGAGCGGCTGCGGAAAGACAACTCTCATAACCCACTTAAACGGACTTATGCGTCCCCAGTCGGGAGACGTCAGGCTCTTTTCCGAAGGAAAGACATATTCCACCAAAAACAGGAAACAGCTTAAGGATATAAGGGAGAAGGTGGGACTTGTGTTCCAGTATCCCGAATACCAGCTCTTTGAAGAGACGGTCTATAAAGATATAGCCTACGGACTCAGAAAGACATCCCTGTCTGATGAGGAAAAGAAGGAAAGGGTCATATCAGCCCTGAAGATCGTAGGTCTTTCTTCCGATATTCTGGAGATGAGCCCCTTTGAACTGTCGGGAGGACAGAAGAGACGCGTGGCCATCGCCGGGGTCCTGGTAATGAGACCTAAGATACTTGTGCTGGATGAGCCGGCCTCAGGCCTGGATCCCAGGGGAAAAAGGGAGATGACAGCCTTTATACAGAACCTTCGTGACAGGGGTTGTACTATTATCATCGTCTCCCACAACATGGATGAGGCGGCCAGGATCTGCGACCGTATCTGCTGTATAAGAGACGGAAGGATAATGGCGGTAAAGACTCCGGGAGAACTTTTCTCCGATGCATCCTTTACTTCCGAAACGGGAATACTGCGGCCCCTTCTTTATGATTTCTCCGACAGGGTGAAGGCTGAACTGGCAGGAAGTCTGCCGGGGATCGTTTTCGAGGATACGAAAAATAATGTATCTGATGAGGCGGCATCCATAGTGTCCTGTGTCTTAAGGCACAAAGGAGGCGGACATGAACGATAAGATCAGCCTCGGAAGATACTATGAGACACATTCCGTCCTTCATACTGCTGACCCCAGGGTAAAGGCAGTACTCTATCTTTTATATCTGATAGCCATCTTTATGCTCCAGACAAGGTGGGGACTTCTTCTGGCGGCAGTGATAACAGCTATACAGTATGTGATCGCAAAGATACCTTTAAGGATCATCTGGTCTACAGTAAAACCGGTGCTCCCCCTGGCCTTTTTCATCTTTCTGATAAACCTGTTTTCCGTCAGGGGAGGAGAGATCCTCTTCTCATGGCACTTTATCTCCTTTACGGATGAGGGTGCCGGCATGGCAATCCTTATGGCGCTGAGACTTCTGTTTTTGATCCTGTCCACATCGGTGATGCTCACCCTGACCACCACGCCCTTAAAGCTTTCAGATGCGCTGGAGAGTCTTTTCGCTCCCCTTAAGCTGATCCGGGTCCCGGTCCACGAGATGGCCATGATGATGTCTATCGCCCTGAGGTTTATCCCTACCCTGGCCACTGAGACTGATAAGATAATGAAGGCCCAGATGTCCAGGGGCGCGGAGTATGATAACGGTTCTCTCTTTAACAGGGTCCGGGGATATATAACGGTCCTGGTGCCCCTGTTCGTTTCCAGCTTTAAGAGAGCGGAGGAACTGGCGGTGGCCATGGATGCCAGATGCTACAGGGGCGGTGAGGGAAGGACTAAACTGAACCCCCTTAAGATCACTTTCACGGATATGGTGATCGCAGTGGTTTTCGCATTGGGCGCGGCTGTTCCCGTAGTGGTGGATTTTCTTTTAATATAAAACGAGCCTAATTCAATATATTTTCATATATATGGATATATGCCGATAAATGTTGATATTAAAGGCTTTCAGATGATTTGCGACTACGATATATCCTCATGTAAATCCTTATAATTCACAGAAAAATGGTACACCTCGTGGTACACAAGAAAAATTAAACCCAGAAGCCCTAATGTAGTAATTGAGACCGTGAAATATCGGTCTCTTTTTATTGAAACGAAGAGCTATTTAATTATATCAAGCGGCGGTATGCCGTTCATAAAAATGAAAAGGAGAACAAAACATATGAAGAAATTAACACAATTCCAATCATTTAACTTTGGAGCATTCGCAAAAGACAAGCAATTTATGATTCAGTCTATTAAATGGAACGACAAAAAAGGTTGTGTCAGCCTTGATGTAATTATCACCGAAGATAATACCGACTATGGAGATGATTCTGTCAGCAACATCTTTGAAAAATTCAAGGTGCATCTTATCAAAGATACCGATGAAGATGATGTTAATAAATATCATGTAAGAGACAAAATCATTTTTAAGAATATCGGCAAGTGCTCGGTGTGGGGAGATTACGCAAGTAATCTTAGTGTCGAAGCAATTATTGAGGTGGTCGAATGATAATCAGTAAACGCAAGTATTTCTGTAATTATTTTATCGCTATGTTTGTTGTGGGTGTGCTTATATTTTTGAGTGCACCTATAGCGAACAAATATCTGTTTCATATAAATCTGATAAATGATGTATGCAGATATGCGATCATAGCGGAATCATTAATCATAGTTGCAGTAATCATAATCAATTTACTCAAAAATAAAGGAATCAGAAATTATATAAGCAATCGTCAGTTGCTTTCATATATAGAGAATAATCTCATATCAGTAGGTGCATATATTAAGCATGAAAATAAAGTCTATGTTGAACTTCCGAAAATCAGAATCAAAAAAGGCATAATCAAAATCAGCCTGAAAAATCTAAGGATTCGTACCATCATTGAAAGATACCTTGATTCGTTTTCTACTGCACTACCTGATAGATATATTGTTGAAGACTATTATATTTCTCAGAACAATGCCGAAGTAATTATTGTTTATGAAGATATGAAAAACTATAAGCCTGAACATTATGCACTTTCTGAATATGTGAGCAAGATAAAATCTATGGATTTACTATCTTTATATTTTGATAAAAAGCATAT
>JAGAFH010000233.1 GCA_017612755.1 Clostridiales bacterium | reverse complement strand
TTATCTGTTACTATAATGTATTTTTTACAGTAAAGAAGCAGATAAGGAGACAGTTCTTTGGAAAACAAGACTCTTATATCCCGGTCTAAGGAACACCGTTTGTGGGATTGGGCTTTCTATATCTCCTATTTCTATGCTTTTAATCTCGCTTTTTTCAAGACGACCCTCTATTCAGAACTTGATATATTTGATTATTACTACGAACTCAGGTGGGCCATGTACGTTACGACCGGCATCATCCTTCTTGTTCTGGTAAGGGATATCCTTTTTGTTTACAGTGGCAGAAAGACACAGATCATATCACTTATACTGCTTCTCTTAAGTCTTCCAGGGGGCTGGCGGGACGACACTTCCTCAAGGACTGTCTTTCTCTTTGTCGCGATCATCCTTGCCTCAAGGACCAGATCTCTTAAGACCATCCTGAAGACCGCATTCTACAGCGGGTCTTTCTGGCTTGTTATTTCCTTCATCGGATCAAAGGCCGGCTGGATCGAAGATCTGGTCTATTCTGGCGGAAGGCACTCCTTCGGTATCATCTACTGTACCGATCTGGCATGCCACGTCTTCTTCCTTATGGTAACTTTGTGTCTCATAAAGGAAGGAAAGCTCAATATCTTTGACTACGGACTTCTTCTGTTCGCCAATATCGCAAATATCCTGTGGATCAGAGGAAAGGTCAGCGCCGTCTGTCTTCTCCTTCTCCTTCTCGGAATGCTCTGGAACCAGTTCATCATCCCGCTCTTCAGGGGGATCGAAGGGAAAAAGGCTTATCAGGTCACAAGAAATGCCGTCTGCATCTTTATGATCACCCTTCCCGTCCTTCTGGCGCTCCTGTCCATCCTGCTTTCCTTCTTCTATACTGATGATCCGGAAGTCTTTTATAACAAATATTCCATTATGCATACTCTGAAACTGCGGTATGAGATGGGCTGCGATGCTTTTGACCTTTATAAGATCAAGAACTACGGCACAGGCGTATGGGAGCAGGGCTATGGCTCCACCACCACTCCTCCCGACACATATTTCGTACTTGATATCTCCTACATGAAGATCCTCTTCTCATTCGGAAGAGTTCCGCTTCTCATCTTCGTGGGACTTCTTGTTTATACGGGTATCAGGGCCTTCAGGGAGAAAAGATCATATCTTCTTATCCTTATGGCCATCGTAGCTATAGATGCCGCTGTAGAGCATCACTTAAGCGATATCTCCTATGACAGCCTTCTCATGGCATCCCTGGCTGTTTTTGACACAGAAAAAGGAGGATCCCTCCTCCCTTCAAAATCATCAGATACTGCTGATCCCAAGTCTTGACAAGGGGTTACTCCAGCAGGCTCTTGCCACCTTATCTTCAGGTATCCCAAAGGAGCAAAGCCTCTCTGCTTCCTGTTTCATGTAAGTGACTGAACCGGCCAGACCGCCTTCCTCTCCGAAATAGGTCCTGCCGTCCCTGACCTCTACATCCGCAGCTGCCAGCTTATAGATCCCGTCAGGCATACGGGCGCCTCTCATGGAATCTGAAACCACTATGATCCGGTCATCTCTTAAGATCTTAAAGAGCATCCGAAGATATGAGGGGGCGATATGGATACCGTCGCATATTATCTCAGCGAAAACATCCGGGTAGTCAGACAGGGCTCCCAAGATCCCGGGAGATCTCTTAAGGGAAGGATCCATGGCATTCATAAGATGGGTAACGCTTGAAACACCCGCTTCAAAAGCCCTGCAGGCCGTATCATAATCTGCTTTTGTATGGGCAAGGGAGATAACATACCTGTCCTTAAACTCATCTATAAACTCAAAAGCTCCCGGAAGTTCCGGCGCGATATCGATGATCTTAAGAAGATCCGGGAAGTCTTTTTCCAGTTTTTCTATGAGATCAAAACCATCCCCCGGATCTTTAAGGGATGAGGCATCCTGGACCCCTGCCGTCTCTTTATTAAAGAACGGTCCCTCCAGGTGGACCCCCAGGATCCTGCTGTGGGATATACCCTCCGACTCCAGTTCTTCCTTAGCTTTCATGACAGCTTCAAAACAGCGGAAGATCCTATCTTCCGGAAGAGTCATGGTAGTAGGGCAGAAAGCAAGGACATCATCCTGCCTGAGCCTTATGGCCAGGGTCCTGATATCATCCGCGTTCCCGTCGGAAACATCAACGCCGTAAGCGCCGTGTATATGGGTATCAACAAATCCGGGAATATTCAAATCAACCTCCAAAAGGATGAGCCATCGTATCCACTGCTTCGTTAAGGGATGTGATGGAATCGTGAAGTCTTCCGATCTCCTCGTTTAATCCTTCTATATCGATGGAATCGATCTTCTCCATAGTGGTAGCCAGATCTCCTGTTGCCTGCTCCGTAAGGTCATTTATATGGGTAACTGTCTCACCCAGCTTGGCGTCAGATATCTCCTGGGAGATGGCATCTATCTTTGACAGGGACTGCATGGAAGCATCATAGATGGAGTTGACCTTTTTCATAATGAAACCTGCAAGGATAAGCACCGTAACGGCTATTGCCACCATAGCCAGAGCGGTGACCGACTGCATGACAAATTCCAGCTTCTGGTATCTTACCAGCTTCTTGTTTACCATCTCTTCATTGTTGTAATCCATATATCATTTATCCTTCCTTTGAGTGATGGATCTCTTTGACCTCATACATCATACTGTCACCTTCCGAGATGAAACTGTCAATATCCCTTGTTCCGTCATTAAGGGAATATCCGACACTGATGGTCAGATCGCTCTCACCCACAGAAACGAGCTCTCCTATCTGCTTTTCCAGTTTTTTGATAAGCCTGTCGATCTTACCCTTGTCCAGGACTCCTTCGACTATAACGGCAAACTCATCGCCGCCCAGCCTTGCGGCTATTCCCTTTTCGAAAGTGGACGTGATGGCTTTTGCGCAGCTTTGGAGCACCTCGTCACCCTTTTTGTGTCCGTATCTGTCATTGACGCTCTTGAAGCGGTCAAGATCCATATAGAAGAGGGTCATCTTTTTCTTTGCATTATATTTCAGGAACTCGTAGAAATATCTTCTGTTGAAAAGACCTGTCAGGGCATCGGTGTTGGCCGCCTCGATCATGACGCGCTCGAAGTTCTTCTCAACGGTAACATCCTCGATGATGATGAAATAACCTGAAGTATTGTCGAAATAATCTATGATCTCCTGCTCGGTAACATTTAATATCTTGTCGTCAAAGATAAACTGTCTCTTCCTGGTCCTGGTCTTCTCCTTTATTTCCACTTCGCCCACCGGTTCCAGAT
>JAGAFH010000232.1 GCA_017612755.1 Clostridiales bacterium | reverse complement strand
GAAAGTATGGTACTAAGTAATGAAACAGCTCTATTGTTCTGCATATCTTATCCCCAAATAAAGCAAGAAAGCACATGCGTGCTGAAACAACTCCTACACATTCATTTTATCTAGCTTTCTTGAGAAATTCAACACGCTACTTAGAACAAATAATGATCTCAAAAAAGCCTCCGCGGTTGCGGAGGTTTTGTTGGGCGTCATCACGGTTGCATCAAAAATCAGGCTTTTTTTGCGCAATTCATGTGAAACGGCAAGAATGCATCAAGAATTCATAATATTTGATGCATTCTTGATGAAAAGGTTATAGGTCGTAGTACTTTGAGAATTCTGCCGGGTGGGGGATCTTTGAGATCTCCTCGTTTTCTTTTCTCAGTCTCTTTATGTACTGGTCGATCAGTCTTTCAGGGAAGACGCCGCCGGCTGTCAGGTAGTCGTGGTCCTTTTCCAGTTCGTCGATTGCTTCGCTGAGACTTGAAGGAAGACCTGTGATCTTCTTCTTTTCTTCCTCGGAGAGGTCGAAAAGGTTAAAGTCGTAGGGACCCCATCCCTTTTCGTGGGGATCTATCTTGTTCTTGATGCCGTCAAGACCTGCCATAAGGATGGCTGCATAAGCGTAGTAGGGATTACATGTGGCATCAGGGTTTCTCAGCTCGAATCTCTTTGTGTCAGGAGTCTTGGCATAGGCGGGGATCCTGATGACTGCAGATCTGTTGGCCATGGCATAACCGATAGTTACGGGAGCCTCGAATCCGGGGACCAGTCTCTTGTAGGAGTTGGTGGAAGGATTGGTGATGGCGCAGAGGGATCTGGCGTGGGTCAGAAGTCCTCCGATAAACCACATGGCCGTATCGCTGAGCTGGGCGTAGTTGTCGGGATCGTAGAAGACAGGCTGGCCATCTTTCTTCAGGAGCATATGGACATGCATTCCGTTGCCGGCTTCATTGCCTAAGGGCTTGGGCATAAGTGTTGCCGTTCTTCCGTCCTTTACGGCTTCGTTCTTGATGACGTACTTGGCAGACATGGTATCGTCAGCGAGCTTGAGCATATCACCCAGCTCTACCTCGATCTCCATCTGACCGCAGCCGCCTACTTCAGGATGGTGGTACTTGACCTGGATGCCCCAGTCCTCCATGGCAAGGCACATGTTGGATCTTAAGTCGTTACATGCGTCCATGGGAAGAGCCATATGGTAACCCTTGCCGTGCTGGATCTGATAACCGTTATTGTTGTCGTAGGAGTTGGATGCATAGTGGGACTGCTTTACAAATACTTCGTAGGAAACACTGTTAGGCAGGACTTCGTATGAGACCGTATTGAAGATATAGAATTCGTACTCAGGACCGATGATCATCTCATCTGCAACCCCTGTCTCCTTCATGTACTCGAGAGCTCTTATGGCGACATTTCTGGGATACTGGTCGAAGGGTTTGTTCTCGGGGATCTGGATGACCTTTACGTCACCGATCATGGAAAGAGTAGGAACTTCCGCATATCTGTCCACTACTGCCGAATCCAGTACGGGAACAAAGACCATATCACTGTTCTCTACGGGAGCATAGCCGTAGTTTGAGCCGTCAAATCCGATACCCTGGGTCATGGTCTTCTCGGAAAGTCTCTCTGCGGGAATGCTTAAGTGTCTCCATCTGCCGTCGATGTCAGTAAGCTTGAAATCGACCATCTTGATTCCGTTCTCGCTTATCATAGCGAGGACATCCTGCAATGTCTTGCTCATAATAGATCCTCCGTGTTCAAAATATTCATACCGCTTAGCCTTTTTAAGGCTTAAATATATTTTACTATACGGAGAGGTTCTTTAGGCGATCTTTTCTTCAAGTTTCTTTCTTGTGAGGAAATAATATCCGTACTCGAATATGGTCTGGGCGATCCATCCGATGGCGCAGCCGTATGCCTCGGCGATGATGCCCATCTTAGGGACCCAGATCCAGACTATCACAGCTCTTATGGATATCTGAAGTATGGTGGAAATAAGGGCGATATGCATCTTTCCCATTCCCCTGAAATATCCCTGGATACTGTTGACTATGCAGGCAAGAAGGAATATCCAGGCTTTTACTGCCAGATAACCTACGCCCATCTCTATCATTTCCGTGGCACCCTTGGGAGCCAGAAGGACCATGAGGGGATGTTTAAGGACAAGTACTGTTATACATATGATGGGGAAATAACAAAGGGAGACAATAAGACCTTTTTGGATGGACTCCCTTACTCTCTTTCGAAGTCCCGCTCCCCTGTTCTGGGCTGCGCAGGTCATTATCCCGCTTCCTATGCTCTGGGCGGGGATACATGCAAAATCATCTACCCTGCAGACCGCATTAAAGGCATCGATAGTAGTGACGCCCCGGGTGTTGATGGCGCTCTGGATGCAGAGTTTTCCTATGGGCTGGGCAGCCTGCTGAAGGGCGGTCATGGAGCCCAGGGAAAGGGTCTTTGAAAGAAGTCCCTTATCTATCTTCAGATCTTCTCTTCTTAAAGAGAAGAAGCTTACTTTCTTTTCGATATAGATGAGACAGCAGACGACGGATATGGCCTCCGCTATCACGGTGGCAAGGCCTGCTCCCTCCACTCCCATCTTAAAGTGGCCGATGAAGAGAAGATCCAGGCCTATATTGATGGTGCAGGAGATAGCAAGAAAGACTACCGGCATGGTGGAGTTTCCGATGCCTCTTAAGGAGTGGGACATGATGTTGTACTGGAAAGTAAAGAGAAATCCTATGAACATGATCCTTAAGTAGGTCACGGCTTCAGGTATTACTTCTTCCGGAGTATTGGTCCAGACAAGGATATACCGGGACATCAGATATCCCGCCAGGAAGACTGCCAGGGAGAAGAATAAGCCGAAGATCACGGTGGTGGCATATTCCTTTTTGAGCTTTTTGTATTCTTCCGCGCCATATAATCTGGCGATGATTATGGAAGCGCCCATGCCAAGGCCGGAGGCTCCAAGGATCATTAATGTCATTATGGGATTGACGGCCGATACAGCCGCAAGGGGACCTTCTCCCAGAAGCTTACTGATGATGACGGAATCCGCCATGTTATATGTGAGCTGAAGGAAGTTCCCGAGGATCATGGGGATGGCATAAGCGACTATATGAAGGAATATGTTTCCCTTTGTCATATCGTGGTCCGACCTGCTCATTTACCCTTTTATCTCCTTCTGATCTAAAGTTATAATATAACAAAACCTTATGGGAGAGATATTATGCAGTATAGAAAAGATATATCCATTCTGGGCTACGGATGTATGCGTTTCACTACAAAAGGCAACAAGATCGACCTCCAGAAGGCCGAATCCGAGATCATGCGGGCCTATGAACTGGGGATCAACTACTTCGATACTGCCTATATCTATCCCGGAAGCGAAGAAGCCTTAGGAAAGATCGTGGAGAAGAACGGCATCAGGGATAAGATCAAGATCGCCACCAAACTTCCCCAGTATATGGTCAGGAATAAAGCCGCACTGGATAAATATTTCAACGAGGAGCTTTCCCGTCTGCGGACCGACTATGTGGACTACTATCTGATGCACCACTTAACTGACGTGGCCCAGTGGGAGCGTCTTGTTTCCCTCGGAGTCATTGACTGGATAGAAGAGAAAAAAGCTTCAGGCCGGATAAGACATATAGGCTTTTCCTTCCACGGCAATACGGATATGTTCCTTGAGATATTAAATGCCTACGACTGGGAGATGTGTCTTGTCCAGTATAACTACATGGACGAAGTTACCCAGGCAGGCCGTATCGGCGTAGATGCCGCAGGAGCAAAGGGGATCCCGGTGATGATAATGGAACCCTTAAGAGGCGGAAAGCTGGTAGATCTTCTTCCTGAAAAAGCAAAAGCTGAGATCGCTTCAGATCCCCACGGATATACGGCTGCCGAATGGTCCTTCCGATGGCTCTGGGATCAGGAGAATGTCACCTGCGTTCTGTCGGGAATGAACTCCATAGCCATGATAGAGGAAAACTGTAGGACTGCATCTTCTGTAGTTGCAGGAGCCTTCGGCCCTTCGGAGTTCGGTCTTATCGAGAAGGTAAAGGGCCATATCAACGAGAAGATAAAAGTAAACTGCACCGGATGCAGATACTGTATGCCCTGTCCGAAAGGCGTAGATATCCCGGCAATATTCTCCGCTTATAACCATATGTATACAGCTAATAAGACCCGTGGAAGAGAAGATTATTTCCATATGATCGCCATAAGGAAAGATCCGGCTGATGCCACTCTCTGTATCGGATGCGGGAAGTGCGAGAAACACTGTCCCCAGAATATAGAGATACGTCAGATGCTGAAAAAGGCGGATAAAGAACTCCGCCCCTTCCCTTTGAATATCGGTTTCAAATTCTTCCGATGGGTAATGATCGGAAAGAAAAAGAAGTGATCTCAGATCGTATCCGGATGCTGGATCCTTCTTCTGATATCTGCCGCCTTTTCTTCTCCTTCCAGGACCTTTATAAGCTCAAGTCCCAGCTCTATGGAGAAGCCCAGGCCTCTACCGGTGATGATCTTACCGTCAGTGGTAACTCCTTCTGCAGTGTAGGTTGCTCCGGTGAGCTTATCTTCCCATCCGGGGAAACATGTAGCTCTCTTTCCTTCCAGGATACCGGCCTTTCCAAGGACTGAAGGTCCTGCGCATACAGCGGATACGAACTTGCCCCTGTTATAGAAGTCCTTAACCAGATCTATAAGCTTCTCATTTTCCAGGAAGTTGGTAACGCCGGGCATCCCTCCGGGGATAAAGATCATGTCGGAATCTTCGTAATCTGCTTCGTCTATCGTCTTATCTGCTTCGATAGTGACCTTGTGGGAGCTTATTATCTTTCTTTCACTTCCGGCGGATACCAGTTCGGTATCTACTCCGGCCCTTCTCATAAGATCTACTGTTGTAAGGCACTCCGTCTCCTCTGTGCCGTCTGTAATGAATATGGTGATCTTGCTCATAAAAACCTCCCGCGATGTTTCTTTTAAGAGTATAACATTTCATCGCGGGAGTTTGTTTATCAGATGTTGTTTACTGTTCCGATGAAGACCGGTGTTCCTGTTGCCGTGTCAACTATGGCATAAGCGAAAGGTCTGTCGAGATAAACCTGTCTTGTCTCAACTTCCACAGGTTCGCAGCAGGCCTCATACATGATGACTGCAGTCGCGGCGGCGGCTCTTGTTCCGTCCCTGTCCACTTCGATATGTGTCTTGTGGATGATCTGGTTGATGTAAAGGTTGTAGCCTTCTGCATATGCGATATTGGAGAAGTCTGCTTCATCTTCACTGAAAGCATCCTCTACACCCATATCCTCGAAGATACCTACCATGTTCCCGATCTCATAATCATAGGAGAACTCAGGCATCCTGATGTAAACATCATATGCACTGGTGCTGCTGTTCCAGAACTCCAGATAATCTTCTGCTGTCAGGCCTGCGGCAAAATCATTTGCATTGATCGACTCGTCTTTAGGGAGCATAGCCAGGAAAGCATATTCTCCGCCCTCGTAGTACTTGATGAATCCTGTTGCCAGGTCAGATTCGAAATATGTTGATTCAGTGCTGTTCATCATGGGAACTGTCTGGCTCCGACCCTCGGAGTTCGTAAACAGTCCGTTCTCATCTATCTGATAGTCTTCGAACTGCTCAGCCCACTCTCCTTCAAACGCGATGGCGTTTAAGATAACTGCAGCAGCAGAAGGATCCAGCTGATCAACGATAGTAGGGATCATTCCGTTAGTATTGTCATCTACCCAGTCATTGATATCATCAACAGTTGCGTTACTGAAAGGAGCATTGTTTACTTCGGCATTAAAGTAATCCTCGCAGTAATCCACATACTCATCGTTAAGGCCGTTAGCCATAATATAGCTGTTCTCGTTGAGCCAGAGAGCATTAGCCGCACTGAAATCAACTCCTGTGGCCTCGTTTATCTTGTTAACGAGATCTGAAGCAAATGTAAGTCCCTCATCTGTTTCAACTCCCGGGAACAACGCATTGGTGATCTGATCCTGTGTATCGCCACAGGCGCCGGCATTGGCGATCTCCATTGCCATCATGATAGAAGCAGGTGAGATCATCATATTCTCATCGTCTGCATTCTGGGCGCATCTTCCATAAATATCAAATACATACTCAAGATATGCATCCCCTACATCCTTTTCATCATATCTTGCATCGGGCTCTATAAGCTCGCCGTATTCCACATCTCCCTTAGTCTTCTTATCCTTTTTCCCTTTTTCCGCTGCTACATCTGACACGGAACAGGCTGTCCCGAAACAGAGAGCTGAGATTAGGATCATTGCTATCATCTTGCGTTTCATATGTGTTTTCTCCTTTGTGCTTTATTGCCTTTCACTCATATACACGGAAGAAAAACGGACCGGTTGCACCGGAATTTAAAAATTGTCCTAAACTACTGTCCCAGATAGGGCAGTATTTAGGTCAATTTCAGTCTAAAATCGGGATTATTGTCCCAAACTACTGCCCTGGTTAGGGCAATGTTTAGGTCAATTTCAGCCTAAAATCGGGATTATTGTCCTAAACTACTGACCCAGATAGGACAATAATTAGGTCAATCGGGAACAAAAAAGTGGCTGTCATTTCTGACAGCCACTCTTGTTTATCCTGTTTTATCGATTACTTCCTGATAAGAAGTGATTCGCCTGTCATCTCAGCGGACTGGGGAAGTCCCATGATCTCAAGAAGCGTAGGTGCGATGTCGCAGAGCCTTCCGCCTTCTCTTAATGTATAAGCGGGATCGTAGTTATAGAGGATGAAAGGTACGGGATTAGTCGTGTGGGCAGTATGGGGAGCGCCTGTCTCCGGATTTACCATCTGCTCTGCATTACCGTGGTCTGCGCAGATAAAGAGGACTCCGTCCATCTTCTTAACTGCCTCTACAGCAGCGCCTACGCACTCGTCTACTCTCTCAACAGCCTTGACTGCAGCTTCGATAACACCTGTGTGGCCTACCATGTCAGGGTTAGCGAAGTTGATGATGATCACGTCATACTCACCGGAGGTGATAGCTGCATCCAGCTTCTCGGAAACTTCAGGAGCGCTCATCTCAGGCTGAAGGTCATATGTGGCGACCTTGGGGGAATTAACGAGAGTTCTGTCCTCGCCCTTGTTAGGCTCTTCGATACCGCCGTTAAAGAAGAATGTTACGTGGGCATACTTCTCTGTTTCAGCGATACGGAGCTGTCTTAAGTTATTTGCTGCAAAATACTCACCGAGAGTATTCTTGATCTCTTCCTTCTTGAAAGCAACGAACTTGTTAGGGATAGTCTCATCGTAGTCCTTGAAGCAGACATATGTGAGAGGCATGAAGCCGTTGTGTCTCTTAAGGAACTTGATGCACTTGGGATCATTGGCATCACCGCTCTGGGCTGCGATATCCTCATCGGAGAAGCAGAATGCCTTTGTTATCTCTCTTGCACGGTCGGGACGGAAGTTAAAGAAGATGATGGAGTCATCAGGCTTAACGAGGGATACGGGAGATCCGTCCTCGTTTACGATGACTGTGGGAAGTACGAACTCGTCTGTTACACCGTTGTCGTAAGACTTCTGCATAGCAGCAACGGGATCTGTATCCTTAACGCCCTCACCAAGTACGAGGGAATCGTATGCCTTCTGGATCCTATCCCAGTTATTGTCTCTGTCCATTGCGTAGTATCTTCCGGACATGGAAGCAACCTTACCTACGCCGATCTCCTCCATCTTTGCGATGAGCTGCTCGAGATATCCCTTGCCTGATGCAGGGGGAGTATCACGGCCGTCGTAGAAGGGATGAACATATACTCTGTCGAAGTTCTCTCTCTTACACATCTCGATGATGGCATAGAGGTGGGTGTTGTGGCTGTGAACGCCGCCGTCGGAAAGAAGTCCCCAGATGTGAAGATCTGAATTCTTCTCCTTACAGTTGTTGATGGCGCGGAGAAGCTCCTCGTTCTTGAAGAAGACTCCGTCCTCGATATACTTGGTGATAAGTGTAAGATCCTGGTAGATGATCCTTCCGGATCCGATATTCATGTGACCTACTTCGGAGTTACCCATCTGTCCGTCGGGAAGTCCTACGGAAAGACCTGAAGCATAACCCTTAACAAAAGGGCACTCAGCCTCCAGCTTATCCATTACAGGGGTGTTTGCCATATAGATGGCATTTGCCTCCTTGATGTCGGAAAGACCGTAACCGTCAAGGACCATCATTACTACGGGTTTTTGTCTCATTTTGATATATCTCCTGTATATTATTAATTATCCGTTAGAGATTATAATACGGAAATCAAATTACAGACAACAAAAACCCTTGGGCAAAAAAGCCGATTTATTTAAACTGATTTGCCTCTTCGTTGTAAAAATAGTTGATTGAAGCTAACTTTTCCCTTATCTGATTTTCATCTTGGCCCGTGGCCGCAGCGAATTCCTCCAGGGAGGGATAGTAGTCCCGGAGCTGGAGATTTATGTAGCTTAAGAGCATTACCGGATCTTTAGGCATATCCATATCACATCCACGACCTTATGAGGGCTATCTCTTTTTTGTATCCGGGATCTTCGTTGGGCGTCTCAAGGATAAAGGGCTTTCCCTGAAGTATGGGATGGGTGACGATCCTTCTTATGGCCTCTTCTCCCAGGAATCCGCCGCCGATGACTTCATGTCTGTCCTTGTGGGTATCCCTGTCGTTCTTACTGTCATTTAAGTGAACAGCCTTTAATCTGTCCAGCCCGATGACCCTGTCAAACTCGTCCAGGACCCCGTCTATATCACCGACTACATCGTAGCCTCCGTCCCAGGTGTGACATGTATCGAAACAGACACCGATCTTATCCTTAAGATCCACAAGATCGATGATCCTTCTTATCTCCTCAAAGTTCCTTCCCACTTCAGAACCTTTACCGGCCATGGTCTCAAGAAGGACAGTGGTATCGTGCTCCTCTTTAAGGGCGTTATTGATGGCATCGGCGATCATGGGTATAGCCGCATCCTCACCCTGCCCCACATGGGATCCGGGGTGGAAGTTATAGTAGTTGCCGGGAACATACTGCATACGGTCAAGGTCTTCCGCCAGCATATTCCTGGAAAACTCCTTCACGCTCTCCTTCTCTGCGCAGACGTTCATGGTATAGGGAGCATGGGCCACCAGCTTACCGAAGTTATTCTCCTGCATATACTTTATGAGAGCCTTGGCATCTTCGGGATCTATCTCCTTGGCGGAACCGCCCCTGGGATTTCTTGTAAAGAAAGCAAATGTATCTGCACCAAGTTCAGTAGCATGTTTTCCCATGGCGAGAAAACCGCCGGAACTTGAAAGATGGCAACCTATATTGATCATGTCTCTCCCCCTTCTTTCAGCCTGTCGATGACACTTCTCTTAACAATGATAAAGAAGATGGATGTCAATATCAATGATCCTACCTCCGATATGGGGAAAGACCACCAGATGTTGTTGACATTACCCGTAAGGGAAAGAAGGTATGCCGCAGGGATCAGTATGACCAGCTGCCTTCCGAGAGACACGATAAGCGAGAAAAAGCTCCTGGAAAAAGCCTGGAAAACCGATCCGAGAACGATGGCGATAGCCGCGATGGGAAGATGGATCCCGATTATCCGAAGGGCAGGGATACCTATGGCCATCAGTTCATCCGAAGCATTAAATGCCTTAAGGAGAAGTCCGGGGATCGCCTCAAAACAGATAAGTCCCAGCACCATTATGCTGAAGGCCAGCTTTACGGCAAACTTCAGAGCTTCCATTATCCTCTTTTTGTTCTCTGCCCCGTAGTTAAAGGCAAGTACCGGGATAAGACCGTTGTTAAGTCCGAATACCGGCATAAAGAAGAAACTCTGGAGCTTAAAGTAGATACCGAATACTGTCTGGGCAGTATCAGAGAACCTTCCGGTTATCAGGTTCATGAAGTAGGTCATGACAGATCCTATGGCCATCATGAGAGTCGAAGGGACACCTACAAAATAGATCCAGAACACGGTATTTCTGTTGGGATGGATGATCTTATAAAAGGAGAGATGGATCTCCTTGTTATATCTGATATTAAGGAACAGTCCCACACAGGCAGCGCACATCTGGCCGATACATGTGGCAAGGGCAGCGCCTGCCACCTCCATCCTGGGGAAGCCGAAAAGTCCGAAGATCATGATGGGATCCAGGATAGTATTGATGATGGCGCCCGTAAGCTGGGATATCATACTGAGGTTGGTCCTTCCCGTAGACTGAAGAAGCCTTTCAAAAGTCACCTGGAAAAAGCATCCGAAGGAAAGGACTGATATGACCTTCAGGTAGGAGATACCGTAATCTGCTACTGCATCTATATCAGTCTGGGAATAGATAAATCTCTTTGAAATGAACAGTCCTACCAGAACGAACAGGAGAAAGTGGCAGAAGTTCAGAAGGATACCTGTGTTGGCCGCATTGTCCGCCTCTTCCTGCTTCTTTTCTCCCAAAGACTTGGAAAGGATGGCATTTATTCCGACACCGGTTCCCATTCCCAGGGCGATCATCAGGTTCTGCATAGGGAATACCAGGGTGACCGCATTCATGGCATCCTGGGAAAGCTGGGCAACGAATATGCTGTCCACGATATTATAAAGCGCCTGTACCAGCATCGATATCATCATGGGAAGAGACATCGATACGATCAGTTTCTTCACGGGCATAGTGCCCATCTTGTTTTCTTTTACTGCTGTTTCGCTCATAGATACTCCTGATCTCTTTTCAGGAGAGGATATTAATATAAATATAATTAAATATCAATCAGAATATCTGAAGAATGAAGAATTTCAGGTAATCCGTTTCTGCCACATCAAGAAGTATGGGGTGATCCGGAGACTGCTGTCTCTTCTCGATCTGCTTGATCCGGACTCCGGCATCAGCCGCCGCGCTGTCCAGCATCTTAACAAAGCTTTCCTCATCCATAAAGTGGGAACAGGAACAGGTAGCCAGATAACCCCCTCTGGGAAGAGCCTTCATGGCCCTGTAGTTGATCTCCTTATATCCTCTCTGGGCGTTCTCCTTTGTCTTTCTGGACTTGGTGAAAGCAGGAGGATCCAGGATTATCATGTCATATTCCCCCTTCTTTATGTTGGGAAGGTAATCAAAAACGTCTACCGCCTCAAAGCTCATCCTGTCATCCAGCCCGTTAAGGACAGCGTTTTCCCGGGCCATGCTGACCGCAGTCTCAGATATATCCAGGGCATGGACATGCTTTGCTCCCCCCTTTGCAGCGTTCAGCGCAAATGATCCCGTATGGGTAAAGCAGTCCAGCACGTTCTTTCCTTTGGCGATACGGGCTACCGCCTCCCTGTTGTACTTCTGGTCAAGGAAAAATCCCGTCTTCTGGCCGTTCTCCACATCCACCTTATATCTGATGCCGTTTTCGGTGATCTCCGTGACTTCATGGGAAGGCTCTTTATACCAGCCTTTATATTCTTCCATGCCTTCAAGGGCCCTGATGGCCACATCGTTTCTCTCATAGAGGCCGCTTATGGTCTCCCCCCTCTGCCTGAGGATATCTATAAGGCTGTCGAAGATCATCTCTTTTCTCTGCTCAATACCAAGGGACAGGACCTGGGCCACCAGGATATCACCGAATCTGTCCACCGTAAGGCCCGGAAGTTCGTCTGCTTCGCCGAAGATCAGCCTGCAGCACTTTGTATCCCCATCCTTCATGACAGTATCCCTGTAATCAAGGGCATAACCTATCCTTCTCTCGAAAAAAGCTTTGTCGAAAACATCATTGGCATTTCTGGAAAGGATACGGACCCGGATCTT
>JAGAFH010000231.1 GCA_017612755.1 Clostridiales bacterium | reverse complement strand
GAGGAAATGAGGCCTTCGAAGAGCTTGCAGAAAAAGCGAAGGAGATGGGCATCACCATCATCCTTGACGGCGTCTTCAGCCACACGGGAGCAGACAGCCGATACTTTAACAAGTTCGACAGATACGACGGCATCGGTGCATACAGATCCTTTAAGACAGGTGAAGAGAGTATGTTCCGTTCCTGGTATAACATCTACAATACCGAAGAGGGAGATATCGTCTACGATTCCTGGTGGGGATTCCCGGATCTTCCCAATGTGGACGAGAATAATCTTTCCTACAGGAACTTCATCTTCGGAGACGACGGAGTAGTAGACACCTGGACAAAGAGAGGCGCGGGAGGAATAAGGCTCGATGTCTCGGACGAGCTTCCTGACAGCTTCATAAGGCAGATGAGGGATACCCTTAAGAACAGGACACTGGGAGAAGGTATCCTGGTGGGAGAAGTCTGGGAAGACGCCAGCAACAAATGCAGCTACGGATCCTACAGGGACTTTATGCTTGGAAGGACCCACGACAGCGTTATGGGATATACTTTCAGGACCACGATCCTTGAATTCCTCCAGGGCTATATTTCAGCAAAGGTCTTTAATGCCAGAATGGAAGGGTTCAGGGAGAGATACCCGGCCGAGAGCTACTACTGCATCATGAACCTGATCTCATCCCACGATGTTCCCAGGGCATATACTCTTTTCTCCAAGCCGGAGAACAAGGAAACCCGTGAAGAGCAGCAGCTCATAAGCGTACCCGGGGAACAGGTACAGAAGTGTACCCAGCTTATGCGTATCGCATATGCACTCCAGATAGGGTATATCGGAGCCGCCTGTGTCTACTATGGCGATGAGATACTGATGGACGGCTACAAGGATCCCTTTAACAGAAGGACTTACCCCTGGGGCAGGCTCGAACAGAACCAGAGGGATCAGCTGGAATTTGTATATACATTGTCAAAACTCAGGGTGGAGCACGACGTGCTGCGCACAGGTCTCTATCGCACATTGTTTGCAGATGAGGATGTTCTCGTCTTCGAAAGGTATTTGAATCCGGACAGGACAGATGCTTTCGGTAAAACAATGAAAAACGGTTCTCTGAGTATCGTTCTGATCGTAAACAGGAGCGAAAAAGTCAGAGGCTTTATGATCGACGGTCAGAAAGTGGAAGAGATCTCCAAAAACATCACTGAGTGTAAAAAGGAATATATAACAAAGGAGACGGAAGTAGCGGTACCGCCCTTAAGCTTTGTGTTCATCATCAGATAAATCATCCTTTCAGATGATTAACGCACAAAGACCAAATGATATAATCGAAGAGGAATAAACGACAGGAGGACATTCTCATGGCAGAAAACATGGAACCCGGAGCAGAATATCAGGAGGATATTCAGAGTGTTTCGACAGTAGACGTAACAGACAAGAAGTGCCCAAACTGCGGCGCTGCAGTTGTCTATAATCCCGAGACGCTGACAATGGCCTGCGACTTCTGCGGATATACAAGACAGCTTCCCCAGCCTGAGGCCGGCAAGGAGATCCAGGAGCTTGATTTCGAATCAGCCAAGATCCGTCAGAGCAAGGACTGGGGCACCAAGAAGAAGAGCATAGAATGTAAGAACTGCGGCGGTAATACCATCTACGACGATGCAGATACTGCAGCCGTCTGTCCTTTCTGCGGTTCCACGAACGTCATGCCTGTGGACGATGACGAGGATGTAATGGCTCCCGGCGGTGTGGTTCCTTTCGAGATCTCCCAGGAGAAGGCCGGAGAGATGTTCGAGAAGTGGCTTAAGGGTAAGCTCTTTGCGCCTTCTGCCGCTAAGAAAAGCTGTAAGGCCAAGAACTTTAACGGAATCTATCTTCCTTACTGGACCTACGACACGGATACCACTTCTCCTTATAAGGCAAAGCTGGGATTCGAGTACAGGGTCAAGAGAGGTGACACCTATGAGACAAAGGTACGCTGGGCTACATATTCCGGCGTCTATCAGGAGTTCATCGACGATCAGGTAGTATATGCCAGCAAGAAGACGAACAACAGCAACATCAACGCTGTGTCCGACTTTGATTTCTCAAAGCTCAAACCCTACGATCCCCAGTACATCGCCGGCTTCGTTGCCGAGAGATATACAGTAGGACTTGATGAGGGATGGGATACTGCAAGACAGCTTATCTCCAGAAAGCTTAAGCAGAACCTTTCCGCCAAGCTTAAGAGACAGTACAATGCAGACAGGGTAGGGGAGATCAATATGTCTACCCAGTACGACAACATAACCTTCAAGTATCTGCTTGCTCCCATCTGGCTTGCAAACTTCAAGTTCAACGGTCAGGTATACGATTTTGTTGTTAACGGTCAGACAGGTAAGGTAGCAGGTAAGTCTCCTATCTCCATCCTCCGTGTCATCATCGCCATCATCATTGCGATCGTTGTTATCGGCATCCTTCTGGCACTGCTCAACAACTGACCTATATAATAATTAATAAAAACGCATAAAAATGCATCCCAAGCAAAAATGCAATATTTTTTGCTTGGGATGCTATTTATTTGCTGAAATAGAAGAAATAATGGAGAAAATGTGAAAACAATGTTGAAACTATTTAAATTATTGCTTGCAAACCAAATTTGATGGTCTTAAAATTATTTTGATTAATTATGTATAAAGGGGTACCCTTACATGAAAAACATCTTTAAAAACAAGAAGTTTGTAGGAATCGCAAGTGCAGCTGTTGCAGCGATGGTGATCATTCCCAACGTGCTTCAGATGGGATCGCTTGCAGCTCCAAGTGCAGCAGATGCAGGGAAGGCAGTTCCGGATACTCTGGATGCGGCAAGTTCCGTCAACTATGCTACCATCCTCGGAAGAGCAGTAGATTATGGTGTAATCACCATGGACTTCCATCAGAGGATGCATATGGAGTCGCCCATAGCTACATACAACTTCTATAATGATGTTGGAGAGGCTGATGAAGTTGACTTTATAGACTCTGACCACACAGCTCAGTTTATTGTCGGTAATGTTCTGAACGGACATCTCAGATTCGGTGCCCGTCAGTCACCCGGGAGTTTCCATATTGAGCTTGGTAATCCCGGTGACTATCCCGATGGCGTTAGTCATCCCGGTGCCCTTAAAGAAGATATCATCTTCGATAACATGAATTCCCAGTCTACCCCTCTGGAGAATTATTACTTTACTTACAGGGATCAGGATTATATCTATAACAATATCTACCACATTGTTAATGATGCTGAAACACAGGCCGATGCGATCACTGATAAGATCGATAACGGATATGCTATTAACCTCAGCGATTACACGGATTATACCCCTCAAAAAGATGCATGTACGCTGAACCTTTATTTTGAGGAGTTCAAGAATAGGGTAATCTACATTGATGTTGATGATGATCTTATGAAGGTTATCGGCTCATCTAATTCCCTTACAATAGAAAAATATGACTCTACTATCATCGTCTTTAATGTTAATAACAATGTAACTACAAACGCTTACGAGGATCTTGATGATTTCGGAAAAGGCGGTACCAATGAGCAGGGCCTTGTCTT
>JAGAFH010000230.1 GCA_017612755.1 Clostridiales bacterium | reverse complement strand
TGAAACTTCCAGTCCTTTTCTGGCGGAGACGGAGGGATTCGAACCCTCGAGCCCCGGAGGGCTAACGCATTTCGAGTGCGCCTCGTTATGACCACTTCGATACGTCTCCGTAAGCACGCATTATTTTATAGAAGATTAAATGAAAATTCAACATTTAACTGCTATAATCATTGGAGTGGAATAACAGGGAGGTATGTATGTATCTAAACAGGATAAAGATGGGTTCCCTCGGCGTTTTATACAACGTGCTCATGGGCATCGGGGGCGTTTTGGCCTTTTTTGACGTTATATGTCTGTGCGTGTGCATAGAGCACCCGGATATGTTCTTTGCCATGCTGTTTCTTATATTCTTTCCGGTGGCCCTTATTGTTACAGGACTTTTCGCTTTTTCCCTTACGGGTAAGAAAAGACTTTACAGGGCCGACTCTTATAACAGGATCTTTGAGGAGGACCATGACGGAAAGGTCACTTATGAAGTAATTTCGTCCCTGACAGGATATCCTCTGGCCAAGGTTAAGAAAGATATCGCTGCCATGACTAATAATGGCACTTTTAAGAATATAACTTTCGGAAGAGCCGGGGCCATGATCGTCATGAAGGCGGAGACTGCAACTGACTTTATCACTGTCTATTGTCCTACCTGCGCCGGAGAAGTGAAGATGAGGATCGACGGAGGAGCAAGATGCTCTTTCTGCGGTACATATTTCAGATCGGAGGGTCAGGATGGAATACATTAATAAGAATGTTCTCTTTACAAAGCTCGGTATCTGGTCCATCTGGTTTGTAGTCGGATTCATGGGAGCCTTTATCTGTTTCGGCACTGCTGCCGAAGAAGGCTTTTCTGCCGTATCTGCCTGGCTCACTTGCTTAGGTTTCTTCAACGTGGGACTTGTGATCATATACTGCAGGACCATGATGTTTCTGGGTGTCTTTATGAGGATCAACACCATTATGAAGAATGATGATGACGGACTGGTCCCCGTAAAGGAGCTCTGCGGATATCTGAATATGACCAGGGAGAAGTTTGAGAAGGCCAGATTATATGGTATCAGGAAAAAGATACTCATTAATATGGTATATGACGATGCCAATGACCGGTTTGTCCTGACTGACAGGTTCGATCCTGCCAAGGCAGCCGCTAATGAGGAGAAGGCGGCTAAGCCCTTTATCGGAATGAGCTGTCCCGGCTGCGCCGCTGCCCTGAAGATCAGGTCGGGAGCCACCGGAATATGCCCTGTCTGCGGCAGGGAAGTGACCGCTCCCAACGTGGTCATCGGAGAGTAAAAATCATACGATAGGATGATAGAAATCTTATAAAGTCGTGGTAAAATATATTTAATTAATCCAAGAGGAGGATTTCCGTTATGAAACCCGAGAATATCGCAGGACTTACCGTTGACCAGGTCAGACTTATCCCTAAAAAAGGAAAGATACTTATTGCCGAGAAGACGACAGATGAGACGATCCTTAAGGATCTTGCAGCTAACAGGGCTCCCGAAGTACGCGCTATGGCAGCTTCCAATCCCTGTGTTTCTGGAGAGACTGTTTCAGCTCTTGCTGCTGATGCAGCTCCCGTCGTAAGAGCAGGTGTAGCAGCTAATTCCAATACTGCTCCCGATGTACTTGCAAGACTTGCAAAGGATCCCGTACCTGAGGTAAGGATCTCTGTAGCAGGCAATCCTTCTACAACAGAGGAGACACTTTTCATGCTCCTTGATGACAGGGAAGTAAGTGTAAGAGAAGCTATCGCACATAATCCTAATGCCAGCGAGATCATCATTGCAGAACTTGCAGGTGATGATGTTGACAGCGTAAGAGAGGGTGCTGCTTCCAACCACAACATCAATATCATTACTCTTACCGAGCTTGCCGAGGATGAGAGAATGGGTGTCCGTCTCCAGGTAGTTAACAATCCTAAGGTCACACCTGAGATCCTTTCTACATTCGTTAATGACTTCAAGGCCCAGGTTCGTAAGGCAGTTGCCTGCAATCCTACAACATCAGCAGATACACTTAACCAGCTCATCAACGATAAGGATGATGCAGTCGCCGCATCCGCAAGAGCTAACCCTTCCTTCGTTGCAGAGAAGCTCTGGTAAATAGATCAGTATTTGTGAATAATGAAAGCCCGGTCTTTTGACCGGGCTTTTTGTTTTTATTATTTCAGTTCGTATCAGAAGCCGTGGCAGGACTTCATTATCCCAACACACATGATCACCAGTAAGATAAATCCGATGATCAGGAGTATCAGAAGTCCGATATAAAGGAACATCAGGACCTTTCCGAAGGTGTTCTTTCTGTATTTTACCCTTACATAGATCATGAGTACCCAGGCGGCGATCTCTGCCAGACCGCTGATGGATGTTCCTATGGTCATCATAACTGAAAGCGGATTGAAGCTGTTCGGATCAATTCCGGTGGGATCTAAGGATAAAGCCCCTTCCATGATTACAGAAAAGATGGTCAGTAAGAACCCCGGAGCGAACATGCATATCAGTGATATGACACAGAGAGTATTGGCTTTCTTCCTGTCCTCGGGTGTTTCTGTCTGACTGTTTGCAGGGGCGGGGGCCGGAGCAGTGTTTACTTCGGTGATGTGTTCCTGTTCGTTATTTTCCATTATCTGTCCCTTCTTTCGTGATCTTTTTCAATAATACAATACAAGCAATACCAATTCCACATACGATGACGGTGATCACCTGGCTCTGGGAGATCAGTATGTCCTGATGGGATTCTCTGAGAGAATCGGTAAATATCCTGACTCCTCCTGACATAAGAAGTGATATCAGCCCGGTGTTCAGTTTGTCTTTTGCTCTTGTGAATATGATCAGTGAGATGATAAAAACCAGCATAAAGAGCAGCGTATCCAGGGGCTGGACCGGGAAACAGCTGTCTTCTCCGTATACCAGGGCAAAGGGACCGTGGTATTCAAAGCCCCTGCAGCATCCTGCCAGTGTGCAGCCGTTCTTGCTGAGGGAATACATAAGGGGAGCCGTGATCACCCAGGAAGCGAAGACTACCCTTTCATGTTCCCTGAAGATAAGGACTGAAGAGATTATTGCGATGATAAGTCCCAAAGCGCCTCCGAGACCTGCAAATCCAAGATATCCTGTGGTGGCCACAGCCAGTACGATGGCGCAGTTGAATATGCAGAAAAGAGCCAGAAGGGAGGTGAGCATTATCTGCCGGGAAGGGACTTTTGCCCGCTTCATGAGAAGGGCGGCTACTGCTATCCCGATAATGACAGAAGATAATACGATGATGGAATATGGAGATCTCGTAAATTCAGGTATTGTTATGTTCATGCCTTTTCCCCTTGTTTTCTTGTATTAATCTATCACTCTTGCCATACTGATACAAATCAAGTATAATTACCTTCGCTACGGATGATTAGCTCAGCTGGTTAGAGTACCTGCTTGACGTGCAGGGGGTCACAGATTCGAATTCTGTATCATCCACCACAGGAGTCCGGTGCCTTTCGGTACCGGACTTTTTCTTTGTTTTTCTATTTTAATTGATGCGTGATATAATTAGTCTATCTGAGTGATCTAAAGGAGGGTAAATCATGAGTGATCTTGAAAACGATATCGTAAAGACTGACGATACGATCGATGAGGCTGCATCTGCGGTGCAGGAAACAGCAGATACTGTAGCTGAAACTGTTGCTCCCGTAGTAGAGCCGGTAGTTGAACCCGTAACGCCTGTTGAGCCTGTAGTTCCTGTTACACCTGTTGAGCCTGTAACTCCCGTAACACCTGTTGAACCTGTTAAGGAACAGACGGTACCTCCTGTGGTTCCGGTGGCTGCTCCCGCTGAAGCCGCTCCCGTAACCATGAGCAAGGCTGATATCAAGAAACAGCAGAAGGCAGAGCAGAAGGCTGCTAAGCAGGCTGCCAAGAATGATGCCAAGAAGCAGAAGAAACTTGAGAAGATCGCTAAAGAGCAGGAGAAGAAGGATGCCTGCCCTAAGGAGTATAAGCCTGTTTCAGTATCAAAGTATTTCTGGTTCGGCTTACTGAGCTTCCTTCCCGTTATCGGACTTATCTTTACCATCATTACTTCCATAGCTCCCAGGAACAAGAATGTTAAGAACTTTGAGAGAGCTATCCTTGTTTACTACATTATTTCGATAATCCTTCTTCTTATCGCCGGGATCGTCGGTATTATCCTGAATCCCGACCTGGCTGATGATGTAGCTACCGCATTTGTTTATTTTGGTGAGGATATGCTTTCAGCATTCGGCTTCTAATGAGATCTTAAGCGTAACATAAAGGGGTGCCTCACAGAGAGGCGCCCCTTTTATTGTTTTCAAGAACAAGCTGTCTTCAGTTTTTACCTCGCATTTTTCCGACGTATATATCTTGCAGCACTTGTTGCGATCAAAGAAAGTGTCAGCATATCAAGTATCAGGCACAATATGATCGCTGACTGACCGCCCAATGCCCAGACTGCATAATACCCTAATCCCGGATAACCCGCTATTGCCCCGAAAATATAAGGAAGCACTATAGAAAGGCACATCATTGGGATCAGTAATATAAGCCGGATAATAAAGAGTCTTTTCTCCCTTTCCGGAGTATATGTTTTCCCTGCAAGTCTCTTTTTCTGAGTAAACAACATTACAACGGCAAACAGAAATATCGAAACAGCAACACAGGACAGGACTGTCGCCAGGATATCATATTTAAACATATCGCTGTGCTCTAAATTAGGAAAAGCCCCGACGCTGTTATCCAGGAGCATAAGATAGCATGATCTTGCAGCATAATACTGCGTTTCTGCTGTAGAATTGCATACTGCAAATACAGCGATATCATTCTCAGTATCGATAATTACCCGTGCAGTATAATTAGGATTCATTCCGGAATGCCTTAATACTCCGTCTGATCCGGTATTCCATCCGTTAAAATAATCATTGTCCGGATCATCCGTTGGCTGATGGGACTGGATCATTTCATGAGATGCGGTAATTGCATTTGCAAGATCCAATGGCAGTTCCAGCTGTCCCATCTGCGCTTTCATCCATAAGACCATATCTGAGGGAGTAGTAACTACAAGTCCTTCTCCCTCAGTTCCTTTCGGGTTTACGTCATCAAATGCTATCGGTCTTCCAAAGAAGTATACATAACCCTGGGCAACAGGTAAGTCATATCCGCTGTGGATCATACCTATAGGCTGCATTATCTCTTTCACAACATATTCATCAAAGGGCATACCGCTGACGGTCTCAGTAAGATATGCAAGGATACAGTAACCGAGATTACAGTATTCATATCTTTCACCGGGTGCAGATACGAGTTCAAGATCTTCGGCAATACGCGCGATCTCCTCTTCGTCCGCATCTGTTCCCAAAGGATATTTGGCCATTGTTGCAGCATTCGGGATTCCTGAACAATGATTAAGAAGCTGCCATATCTTTATATCTGCATCCTGCCCATTGTATGTAACGTGCCACCATGGAATGTAGTCGGAAATACTATCTTCTATTGAGAGTTTTCCCTGTTCCTGTAAAAGCAGGACTGACAGTGCGGTGAAAGCTTTTGAACATGATCCGATGTGTACGGGCGTATCTTCTGTCATAGGCGTTTTTTCTTCTATATCGGCATAACCCCAGTTCTTGAAACCGGCATCCTGACCGTTTACTGCTGCAACTGCAAGTCCGGGGGTCTTATCAATATCTATAGAGCGTTCAACGTAATCGATCCAATCAGGATCGTTCAGGACCGAGTCTACATCCGCAGCATAGGCTTTAGATGGTATTAATACTTCTATTGTCAATATTGTCATGATCAACATTGCCAATATCTTTTTCATTGTCTTCACCTCAACAGATATCATTTACTTTTTTTCTTTTACTGAAACAGGGCTGTCTCTTTTTGTTTTGAGACAGCCCATTTTTTACTTCTTCTTTTTCTTATCTTTCTTCTTTTTGTCTTTCTCTTTGTCCTTTTTCTTTTTCTTCTTCACCGGTGTTATCTCCGGAGCAGCGATCTTCTGCTTTGTCTTGGGAACGCTGGTGCTCTTCTTGACGGCAGGGGTCTTCTTTGCCGCTGTCTTAGCTGAAGACACCTTGCCGAGGGACTTGGGATCGTTCAGTTTAAGGATAAGGTCTGAGATCTCTTTTGTAGTCCTGCTGTTAACGGAATACCAGACGCAGCGTCCGTCTTTTCGTGAAGAGATGAGCTCTCTTTCTATGAGAAGGTTCAGATGGTGGGAAAGAGTGGGCTGGGTGATATCAAACTCTTTGAGGATATCTTTTGCCCTAAGCTCGCCCCCTGAGGCGATACAGAATAAGATCTGAAGACGGGTAGGTTCTGAAAGGGCAGAGAGAGTCTGGATAAGATCTTCTTTTTTCATAACGTTCTCCTATCAGGCAATAAGCTGGTCCTTTAATGCTTCTTCGAATTCAACGAGATTTGCGCAGGCGATTATCTCCGTGGTGTCTTCAAGGAGGATATCCTCATCGCCCTTTACAAGAACAGTCATGGGAACTCCCATCTTCCTAAGAAGAAGGAGCTGGTAGTCCTTGCTTGCTTCGACGGAAAGGTATTTGCCCAGGAGCCTTATGACCTGCTTGGCGTCTTCAAGATAGAAACCGTTGAGCTTCATAAGATGGTCTACCACATACATGCCGAAAACATCATTGAAGTCCAGAAGCTCCTTGCCGGGATATACGGCCCTGAATGCTGTGAGGGCAAGCTTTGATACAAGCTCAAGATCCGTGAAATCCTTAAGGGGGATCTTAAAGCTCTTTACGTTAGCCGAGAAGAGCTCCTGCATCTGCTCGACTGTAAGCTCGTTCTTAAGTTCCTTGATGCGGTCGATCCTTGTAAGGATCTTTGTCCTGGGAAAGAATGTTGCCTGTCCCGTTTCGGTGGCCCTGTGGATAAACCAGCTCTCGGGAATGAGGTTCATCCTCTTCCATCTGTAGAGTGTTCCGTATGAGATACGGGCAATTCTCAAAAGCTGCTTTTTGGAGATCAGTTCCTCTTCTGACATATCACACTACCTCACTTTATTATCAACGATACTTCCATTTTAAAGTAACAATGTTACAGACGGGGGTCACATGAATGTTAGTATTGTTATATACAGAAGGGAGACTTTAAAAATTCCATTGCAATAATCGGTTGGTTGATTTAGAATTATTACAAATTACCCTTAAAGGATATCGAATGTCATACACAGAAGATGCGCAGACGCGGTTGAGAAGAGCAGGGCTTCGTCTTACAACGCCCAGGATAGTCATATACGAATATCTGTTGTCGCACAGGACCCATCCTACATGCGACCAGATCTACAGCGGGATAAAAGAAAGTAATCCCGGTATCTCTCTTGCGTCCGTTTATAACGTTACCGAAAAACTGGCAGAGGAAAAACTCCTCATAAAGATAGTGGCTCCTGACGGGGAACGCCACTACGACAGCATCACTGATTTTCACGGCCACTTCTTCTGTCTTAACTGCAAAAAGATCTTTGATCTGGGCTGTAAGCCCGATCTTGAACTGGAGGAGCTGAAGGGGGCGAAGACCACGGATATCCACCTGAGCGCCAGGGGATACTGCCCCGAGTGTGTCAGAAAAGGCCACGCCGGCTGATATTATTATTCCCTGAATGACAAAGGAGCCGTCTTTTCCAAGACGGCTCCTTTTTGCGCAAATTGTCCTGTGGGTCAGGAGGATTACTTCGAAGCAAGTGCATCCCTGATCTCTGTGAGAAGCTTAACTTCGTCAGAGGGCTCGGGATCAGCGGCAGGTTCTTCTTCCTTCTTGCCGATGCTCATAAGCTTGTTCATGCCCTTGATGATCATGAAGAGGATGAGAGCAAGGATAAGGAAATTGATGATCTGCGTAATGAAATGTCCATAGTTAAGTGAAAGAGACATAACAGCCTCAGAATCGAGACCTGTATAGTCAACCCAGGGAAGTCTGATGGCACCGGCAACTTCTGCGCCGCCGATAGATGCGATAAGAGGATTGATGAAGTCATCTGTAAGTGCTCCTACGATACCTCCGAAAGCACCACCGATGATAACACCGACTGCCATATCAACAACGTTCCCCTTAAGGGCGAATTCTTTGAATTCTGACATAAAACTCATAAACATACCCTCCGTTTTCTCTTGGTATTTTTTATAGTAGTTTCATTGTATTTGAAACGGGGCTTTTGTGTGTAACGGGAAAATTACAATAATGTGAAAAACAGGGTACAGTTTTTCGCTCAAAATAAAACTGCCCCGGACCGGTCCGGAGCAGTCTTTATGGTCTAAGACTATTGGCTTATATCAGCAGAATTTCTTAACACCCTCGGGCAGCTCGTCTGTCTTTCCGCTGAGGATGATCGTGGCTGTGATGGGTGTTTCCTTAAGGAAGCCGTCCAGCTTCTCGATGAAGGAAGCAAGATTATCAAGGCTGTCGTCGCCTGCCACTTTGTAAATGCTGTCGATATAGATATGTGTCAGATCATAGTCCTTTGAACAGATACCGCCTACGAAGGCAAGAAGCTGGTCGTATCCGGAGACGGGATACTCTTTCATGTTGACGAGTCTTACGTTGGGCTTCAAGAGCTGGTCAAGTCTGTTTCCTCTCTCGATGCATACAACATTATTGTCTTCCATAGCAACTGTGTTGATGTCGTCAACAAGGCGCGCTGTCTTTCCTGTACCCTTTTCACCTGCAATGATCTTAATCATAATGTATATCTCCTTTAGTTCTCGTTTGTCCGCTATGTCTCTAACGGATATGTATATTTTACTGTAATTTAAGTGTAATTTGAATAGTAAATTGCTAAAATTCAGAGGCGGAATTGTGTGAAATGCACATATTGCAAAAGTTATTTGCCTCAAAAGCCCTATATATGCTATTATTCTTATGTTCTTATTTTACTTTTTCAAGTAAACGGACTTCGATGCGAAGTTCGTTTTTTGTTTTTAGAGAAAGGAGCTTTGAATGGCAAAAAGATCGAAGATCGCCCAGGCGGCTTTTGATATCGCTGAGCCGGTGGCCCGTGAAATGGGGCTTGATCTTGTTGACGCCGAGTACAAAAAGGAAGGGCAGAGCCTTTTCCTGAGGCTCTTCATCGACAAGAAGGGCGGGCTTGGCATCGATGACTGCGAGAACTTCTCCAGGACCATCGATCCGATCCTTGACGAGAAGCTTTCCCACGACGCCGATTATTTTGAAGTATCGTCTCCGGGACTTACGAGACCTCTCTCGGACCCTGCTGACTACAGAAGGTATGAAGGCGAAGTACTGGATGTCAGCCTTTTCAGGGAGCAGAATGGAACAAAGAACGTAACCGGGATCATCTTCGGAAGCGATGAAGAAAAGGTGATCCTTCAGACAGAGGACGGCGAAAAGCAGGAGATCTTATACAAGGATATTTCCAAGGCCGTCAGACACATTGATTTTTAATTAACGGAGGTAAATAAAATGGCAAAGAAGAAAGAACAGCCCGAGGAGCAGAGAGATAACGTTATCGACGCTATCAAGATGCTCGCAAAGGAAAGAGGTATAGACGAAGAAGAGCTCATAAGAGCAGTTGAGGAAGGTATCGTTACAGCCTTCAAGAGAGAGTTCGGCGGAGCAAAGATCGACCAGGTAAATGCAGAGATCGACCGTGAGACCGGAGAGATCTTCGTATATAAGCTTGTTGAGGTCGTAGAGGAAGTCGACGATGAGGACAACCAGATCTCCCTTGCCGATGCAAAGGGAATGGACAGCGACATCGAGCTTGGTGACGAGATCGAGATCGGTATCGAAGTTGATAAGCTTGGCCGTCTTGCTGCTACAGCCGCTAAGAGCGCTATCTCCCAGAGAGTACGTGAGGCTGAGTTCAGAAGGATCGAGAGCGAGTTTACAAATAAGCAGAACGAGCTGGCTACAGGTACCATCCTCAAGAAGGATTCAAGGGATGTTTTCGTAGACATCGACAGAGCTGAGGCTGTCCTTCCCAGAGAGGGCCAGATCAGAAACGAGAATTATGAGTACGGCAAGCAGATGAAGTTCCTTGTCTGCGGAGTAGATGAGAAGAACGGAAGACCTTCCATCATCCTTTCAAGAACAGACAACGAGTTGGTCAAGAAGCTCTTTGAGCTTGAGATCCCCGAGATCAAGACTGGCGAGGTCATCATCAAGTCCGTATCAAGGGAGCCCGGCTCCAGATCCAAGGTTGCCGTTTACTCCAGAGACGAGAACATCGATGCAAAGGGCGCATGCGTAGGCCAGAGAGGCCAGCGTGTCCAGGAGATCATGAACGAGCTCAACGGCGAGAAGATCGACATCGTTGACTGGAACGAGGATCCCGCCCTGTTCATCAGTGAGGCCCTCCAGCCTGCCAAGGCCATCAGGGTAGACACAGAGATCACAACTAAGGAAGACGGTTCCGTGGAGAGATACGCAAAGGTAGTAGTACCTGATACCCAGTTCTCCCTGGCTATCGGAAGAAGCGGACAGAACGTCAGACTTGCAGCAAGGCTCACAGGCTTCAGGATCGACATCAAGAGAGAATCCGAAGAAGCAAGCGAATCTGCACAGGCTATGCTCGACAAGTTCACTGTAGTAGAGGAAGACAACTGATCCATGATGAAGAAGAAACCGCAGAGGATGTGCGTGTCCTGCAGGACCAGAAGAGATAAGAAAGACCTTCTGAGGATAGTCTCGGACCAGGATGGTAACGTTAAGTACGATCCTACCGGCAAGGCTTCCGGAAGAGGCGCATATCTGTGCCGGGACAAAGAATGCATTATGGCGGAGCTCAAGGCCAGAAGGCTTGCCAAAGGTCTGAAGACCGGGATCGATAAGGACGATCTTGAAAAGCTGGCTGCTGAGATCCTGGAGCTCTGCGGAAAGGCCGGTGGCGATGACGGGGAAGAATGACATCCTTAAGATCATCGGACTGGCCATGAGGGCAGGAAGGCTCGAATCAGGATTCGACGGCTGCACCAAGGCTGTTCTGGGAGGGAAGGCGAAGATGATCATCATCTCGAAAGACATCTCTTCCAACACCTTAAAGAAGCTGACGGAGATGATAGAGAGAAGCGGAAGAGATGATATATATGCTTACAGCTTCGGATCATCATTTGAACTGGGAAGAGCCATAGGAAAACCCGACAGAGCGCTGATAGCCATCACGGATGACGGTTTCGCAGATAAGTTGGACAAGATGCTGAGTGAATACGACGAGACGGAGGACGATAAATAATGAGTGAAAAAGAAAACAACAAACCACAGATAAGTATGACCGGCGTATCCGGTAATAAATCCCTTCGTGTCAGGAGGGTACACAAGAAAGCAGACAACCCGGATGCGGCAAAGCCCGCTGAAGCTGCCAAGGAAGAGGCTGCCGTAAAGGCTCCTGAAGCAGCTGCTCCCGCACCTGAAGCTGCAGTTAAGGCTCCCGAGGCACCTGCCGTTGAGGAGAAGAAGCCTGCTGCCAGGAAGGAGAAAGCTCCTGCCAAGCCTAAGGCAGAGAAGAAGGAGAAGGCTGAAGAGCCCGCCGAAAAGCCTGCTGAAGAAAAGAAGAAAAAGACAACGTCTAAGAAGGCTGCTGCCAAGGAAGAGGAGAAGCCTGCCGAAGCACCTGCTCCTGTAAAGGAGGAGCCCGTAAAAGAAGAAGCTGCTCCCGCTCCTGTCAAGGAGGAGGCAAAGGCGCCCGCTCCCGCAAAGGAACCTGCCATTGACAAGAAGAAGATCTCTTCTGCAGTCGTAGCCATGCCCGGTACTGTCAGAAGCTCTACCGTTATCAGCGATAACAGGGGCGGCAGATACCAGAAGGGTCCCCAGGGTTCCATGAACAGAGGCGGACAGCGTCCTTCCGGCGGCGGAAGAGGCTCTTTCCAGGGCGGTGGATTCCCTCCCAAGGATAAGGATGAGGATGATGTAAGACGTCCCGCTCCCAGAAAGGCATCAAAGCCCAAGGAGGAAGGTCCTGTTGATGAGGTCAGAAAGAACCGCGCCAACTTCGCAGAGAGAAATGCGATGGAGAAGCGTCACAACGACGAGCAGAGCAAGCGCGAGAACAGAGGCCAGAGTTCGACAGACAAGAGACTTAAGAATAAGAATTCACAGTTCAGCGGAAGGATCGGCGAAGACGGTGAATATGATGATTATTCTTACGGAAGAAAGAAAAAGAAGAAGAGCGGCATGACCAATGCCCCTGTAGTGGAGCAGGTCATAACTGATATCCAGATCCCGCCCTTCATCACCGTAAAGGATTTTGCAGAAGGAATCGGAAAGAAGAGTTCCGACGTTATCAAGGAGCTCATGAAGCTGGGCGTCCTTGCCACCATCAACCAGGAACTGGATTTTGATACTGCATGTCTTCTCGCTGATGCATTTGGTATCAACGCTACTCTCCTTGAGGAGGTCACGGAGGAAGATATCCTTTTCGATGAGGATGATGAGAACTCCGAGACAATGGAAGAGCGTCCCCCTGTTGTCGTTGTCATGGGTCACGTTGACCATGGTAAGACATCCCTTCTGGATAAGATCAGATCCACATCTGTAGTAGCAGGAGAGTCCGGCGGTATCACACAGCACATCGGTGCTTACACCGTAAGGGTCAAGGGAAGACAGATCACATTCCTTGATACTCCCGGTCACGAAGCTTTCACCACCATGAGAGCAAGAGGTGCCGACGTAACGGATATCGCTATCCTGGTGGTTGCTGCCGATGACGGCGTAATGCCCCAGACCATCGAGTCCATCAACCACGCAAAGGCTGCAGGTACCGAGGTCATCGTTGCCATCAACAAGATAGATAAGCCCGGTGCTAATCCCGACAAGGTAAAGCAGGAACTTACAAATTACGAACTGATCCCCGAGGAGTGGGGCGGATCCACTATCATGGTCCCCGTTTCAGCCAAGCAGGGCATCGGTATCGACGACCTTCTTGAGAACGTTCTCCTGGTGGCTGACGTTCTTGAGCTCAAGGCTGATCCCAAGAAGCAGGCAAAGGGTGCCGTTATCGAGGCTAAGCTCGACAAGGCAAGAGGTCCCGTTGCCACAGTACTGGTACAGAGAGGTACCCTCAAGCAGGGTGATACTGTAGTCTGCGGCGCCATGATCGGTAATGTCAGGGCCATGTATGACGACAAGGGTAAAGATATCAAGAAGGCAGGACCTTCCGTTCCTGTGGAGATCTTAGGTCTTCCCGAAGTACCCGAGGCAGGTGAGACCCTCTATGCCGTTACGGATGATAAGGTAGCAAGACATCTTGTCGAAAAGAGAAGGATCAAGCAGCGTGAGGAGCACATGAGAAAGAGCTCCGCCAGAAACCTTGAGAACCTGGCTGCCGCTCTTGCAGCCGGAGACGTTAAGGATCTTAACATCATCGTTAAGGCTGACGTTCAGGGTTCCGTGGAAGCTGTCACCCAGTCTGTTGAGAAGCTTTCCAACGACGAGGTAAGGGTAAAGGTCATCCACGGCGCTACGGGTGCCATCAACGAGTCTGATATCATGCTGGCTGACGTATCCAACGCCATCATCATCGGATTCAACGTAAGACCTAACGCCCTCATAACTGAGAAGGCAAAGGAAGTAGGAGTAGATATCAGACTCTACAGCGTAATCTATAACGCCATCGAGGATATCGAGTCTGCCATGAAGGGTATGCTGGCTCCTACATATGAGGAAGTCGTCCTCGGCCATGTGGAGATCCGCGAGATCTTCAAGGTCAGCGGCGTAGGTACCATCGGAGGCGCTTATGTCAAGGACGGAAGGATCACAAGAAACTGCGGTGTCCGCGTCCTGCGTGACGACATCGTTATCTATACGGGCCAGCTTGGTTCACTTCAGAGGATGAAGGATGCCGTTAAGGAGGTCAAGGAAGGATACGAGTGCGGTCTTTCCATCGCCAACTATAACGATATCAAGATCGGCGATATCATCGAGGCATTCGAGAACCGTGAGGTTGCCCGGGACTAAAAGGAAGGCAGTAAGATGAGAAGAAACAGAGCACAGATCGTCGGAGACGAGATGCAGAAAGTCCTTTCGGATATCATCCTCAACAAGGTAAAGGATCCCAGGATCCCTTTGCTCACTTCCGTCACGGGAGTAAAGATGTCATCTGACCTGACCCATGCAAATGTCGATATCTCCGTTTTCGGTGACGAACACCAGAAGGATGAATGTCTCAAGGCCATCGAGCATGCAAAAGGTTTTATCAGGACCGAGATGTGTAAGAAGATAAACCTCAGGGTCGCCCCTGAGCTTCACTTCGCTCTCGACAACACTCTGGATGAAGCTGCCAGGATGGATGCCCTCATCGACAGCACCATCGCAAGAGATAAAGAGCTTCGCGATAAGTCCGGATCAGCGGACGGGGAGTAAATCTATGAATGAGATCTATGAGGAAGGCGCTTACAGGACTGCCGGGAATATCCTTGATCTGGCATCTTCGATGAAAGAAAATGACGGATCGGTCCTGGTCTTCATCCATAAGAGCGTTGACGGTGACTGCGTAGGATCCGGATGCGCTGTTGCCCAGATACTCAGAAGGCTCGGCGTCACGGCTTATATGGCCATGCCCGAACCTCTTCCGTTTTCCATGGGGTTTCTCGATGTGGAGGATATGCTCTTCTACCCGGAAGGGGATGAGAAAGAAGTATTCCCCGGCGGAAAGAAATATTCTGCCGCCATCTCGGTAGACTGTACGGAAGGAAGCAGGATGGGATGCTGCGGAGCTCTCTATGAGATGTTCCCCGATTCCATAACAATAGACCATCATGAGATCACGGAACTTGCCACGGACCTTAAGTGGATCATGCCCAAGTCCGCATCAGCCTGTGAGATGGTCTATCACATGGGCCTTGCCGTAGCAGAAATGCTAAAGGTCCCCGTGGACCAGATCATCGACACTAAAGCTGCCAGATGTATCATGGCGGGAGTGGTGACAGATACGGGAAGATTTACATACTCGAATACCAGACCCGAGACCCTGGCAGTTGCCGGTGAGCTCATGAAGCTGGGAGGAGATATCTCCGAAGTCTGCTATAACCTTTTCGACAGGAAGAAGATACCGGAGTTTTATCTTTCCAATGCTGCTTGCGTAGGCGCAGAGCTTCATTTCGGCGGGAAGATGGCTATGTCGGTAGTTACCCGTGACATGTTCTTAAAGTATGATGCGGGAGATGATGATATCGCTGATGTAGTCTCCAGGCTCCGTGACATCAACGGGGTCGAACTGGCTGTTGTCTTAAGGGAGACGGAGGACGGCAAGATCAGAGGAAACCTCAGGTCCAAGAGCAGTTTCGACTGTTCCGCTTTTGCCGGAGAGTTTAACGGAGGAGGCCACAAGAGGGCTTCCGGATTTACTATAGAGAACGGTAATATCAACGATATCGCTAAACAGATCCTCGACAGGGCGGAGACTATGTTATGACCCCTTCAGGGATAATCCTTCTGGATAAAAAGCCCGGGATCACTTCCATGGCTTCCGACAATTTCGTCAAGAAGATGTGCGGCACGAAGAAAGTGGGCCATTCCGGCACGCTGGATCCTTTTGCCACGGGACTTCTTCCTGTTTTCGTGGGAGATGCCCTTAAGGTGGTCAGGTATACTGATGGTTATGACAAATCCTACAGGTGCACCGCCAGGTTTGGTCTTCGTACTGACACTATGGACAGTGAAGGTCAGGTCACGGACAGGAAGGTCTTTTCTGAAGAGGAGTATTCTGATCTTAAGTCCTCGGATTTTAAGATCATAAGGGATGCTTTTTCGGAGCTTTCAAAGATCACCGAACAGATGCCCCCTTCCTATTCCGCCAAGAAGATCGGCGGAAGAAAGGCCTATGAACTGGCCAGGGAAGGGCAGCAGATCGAGCTTAAGCCCTGTCCCGTAAAGATCATGTCCCTTGTTATCGACAGTATCGGTATCAACGAGGGGATGATAGACGTGACCTTTGATGTCTGCTGCTCCAAGGGAACTTACATCAGGGTCCTGTGCGACGATGCCGGGGAGATGACCGGATTTCATGCCCATGCCATCGCTCTTAGAAGGACTGCCTGCGGACCATTCCGTGTGGAGGATTCCTTTACTGAGGATCAGATATCAAAGATGGTGGAAGAAGGGGACTACTCTTTTCTGAGGAAAAGGGAAGAAGCCTTATCCTCCATGGAAAGAACAGAGCTTTCCGCTGAAGAGTTTAAAGACGTGAAGCTGGGAAAGAAGATAAGAGCGGCAGAAGGTATCCGGGAAGGTGTCTTATATGCCGCTTATCATAAGGAAGAACTTGCCGCCGTTCTCAAAAGGGACGGGGACATAATGAGAATAGACAGGATGCTTGCAGGAGTATGATAGAAAAGACGGTTAAAGTACATCTCGATACACTGGAATTCATGCCCTACGGAAGAGCGGTGGCTCTCGGTTTTTTTGACGGCATGCATCTGGGCCATCAGGACATAATCAGAAAGATGGTGAAATTCGCCAAGTCAAACGGTCTCCGCTCCACGGTCCAGACGTTTTCCGGTTTTCCAAAGGACGACGGAGTCTGCCTCACCACGCTGAACGAAAGACTGGAGATCTTATCTGAAATGGGTGTGGACGAGATGCTGGTCATCGATTTTGACAGGATCAGGGATCTGGAGCCGGAACAGTTCTTTAATGACATATTAAGGATAAACGTAAATGCAAAGCTCATCCTTTCCGGTGAGGATTACAGATTCGGTAAAGGCGCCAAAGGGGACAGGGACCTTCTCAAGAGACTGGGCAGCGAAAATGACGTAGCCGTAAAGATAATTAAGGAAAAGTGCCTGGAAGGGGAGGATATAAAGATCTCCTCCACCAGGATGAAAGAGGCGGTCCTCAAGGGCGACGTGGAGCGCTTTATGGAGTTTTCGGGCGGAAGGCCCTTCCTCTATGAAGGAACTGTCATCGAGGGAAAGAAGCTGGGAAGGCAGATAGGTTTCCCTACTGTCAACATGAAGATCCCCGAAAACAAGATAGTTGCCGCAAAAGGCGTATATGTTTCCAGGGTGATGCTGGGTAAAACAACGTTTTACGGTGTGACCAATATCGGAAGACGTCCTACAGTGGAAGATTCCGGCACGGATCTGGTGGAGACCAATATCTTTGATTTTGACGAGGATATATACGGAGCTTTCATCAGGGTGGAGCTTCTTAAGTTCTTAAGGCCGGAGAAGGCATTCGGCAGTGTAGAGGAGCTTTGCGGTGAAGTTTCCAAAAACAAGATACAGGCAAAGACATATCTTACCGAAAGTGGTATGATATCTTGAATATTAATCTAACGGTAAAAGGAAGAAAAGAAATATGGACGGAGTAGAAGTCAGTTTTCCCGGATTGGGCCTTCATTTCAATGTAAGCCCGGTAGCATTCAGGATAGGCAGTATCGAGATATACTGGTACGGTCTGATCATTGCTATAGCGATGATCGTCTGTGTCGGTCTCGGACTTAAGCATGCAAAAGCAAATAAGTTTTCCCAGGATCTTATATACGACATCATGATAGTTGCGATCCCCTGTGCCATCGTAGGAGCAAGGCTCTATTATGTTCTCTGCGAGTGGAGTTACTACTCCAAGGATCTTTCCAGGATCTTCGATACAAGATCCGGCGGACTTGCCGTCTATGGCGGTATCATCGGAGCTTATCTCGGCGGATTCATTATGCTGAAGATCAGGAATATCCCTTTTACTACCTGCGCAGACTACTGT